>JBJDZF010000215.1:0-15758 GCA_051867855.1 Eubacteriales bacterium | reverse complement strand
GGAGTTCCGTGCCCGAAATGCGGCTCGAAGATAGTCATGAAAAACGGCAAGAACCGAACTGTGTTTTACAGCTGCGAGAGATACCCCGAATGCGATTTTTCATCGTGGGATCTTCCGGTGAACGAAAAATGTCCGAAGTGCGGGGAGATGCTGTTCCGCAAGAAAGGACAGCCGATGCTGATATGCCATAACAAGGAGTGCGGATACAAGGAGCCCGTGGCAGAGAACAAGGAAAGCTGAAGATGAAAACAACGATAGATATATACGGTGCAGGACTTGCCGGATGCGAGGCGGCGTGGCAGGCGTCGCGCGCGGGGGTCGGAGTAAGGCTATTTGAGATGAAGCCGTGCAAATATACCCCTGCACACCACAGCGAGGGCTTTGCGGAGCTTGTCTGCTCAAATTCACTGCGTTCCGACAGCGTGACCAATGCCGTGGGGCTTCTCAAGGAGGAGCTGCGCCGCATGGGCTCGCTCGTGATGGAGGCGGCTGACGCGACGCGCGTCCCCGCAGGCTCTGCGCTTGCGGTCGACAGAGTGCTTTTTTCGAATTATATTACCGATAAGATCAGATCGTCGCCCGACATCGAGGTCATCTGCACCGAGGCAAGCGGGACTGACGGCGACAGGGTCAGCGTCATTGCCACGGGTCCGCTTACGTCGGATGCCATGGCAGGCTATATATCCGATACGCTCGGATGCGGCTCGCTCCACTTTTTCGATGCCGCCGCACCCATCGTTGATTTCGAGAGCATAGACATGAATGTCGCTTTTTTCGCCTCGAGATACGGCAAGGGAGACGCGGATTATATCAACTGCCCGATGACAAGGGAGCAGTACGACGTGTTTTACGGTGCGCTCGTTACGGCAAAGGAAACACAGCTTAAGGATTTTGACCGTGAAGAGCAAAAGGAACTGTCGGTCTTTGAGGGGTGTATGCCCGTCGAGGTCATGGCGAGACGCGGATACGACACACTGCGCTACGGTCCTCTCAAGCCGGTCGGACTTGTTGACGAGCGGACGGGCAGGGAATCATATGCCGTAGTTCAGCTCCGGAAGGAAAATGCGTCGGGAAGTATGTACAACATCGTCGGATTTCAGACTCATCTGACCTTTCCTGAGCAGAGACGCGTGTTCCGCATGATACCGGGACTCGAAAACGCGGAGTTTCTCCGTTACGGAGTGATGCACAGAAACACCTATCTGAATTCGCCGGGACTGCTTGACGTGTCATACCGTCTGAAAAAGCGCGGAAATATTTTTTTCGCGGGGCAGATGACGGGCGTCGAGGGATATATTGAGTCGGCGGCATCGGGCTTTGTCGCAGGTCTTAACGCCGCAAGGCAGGCGCTCGGACTTTGCGACATACCGTTCTCACCGAGAACGATGACGGGAGCTATGGCGGCATATGTAAGCGGAGGAAGCACGTGCGGTGCAAAGTTCGTTCCGATGAACGCGAACTTCGGGATAGTCGAGCCGCTCGGATACAGAGTAAAAGGCGGGAAAACCGCGAAAAACGAGGCACTGTCGCTCCGCGCTCTCACGGAAATCGACACGGCGGCAGAAAAACTGTTCATATAGTACGCCGCGGCGAGGTCGTGAGAAAAAAGTGCGGATAGTGCGGGTGTGCGATAAGGAACAAAACGTCAGAGCCTCGGGGTAATGGCAAACATAAAAAACAAATTAAAACAGCGAAAAAATCAAACTATGCCGAAAGGCAATAAGAATACTTGCAAAGCTTGGGGTATTATTCAGGGCAGGATCGGAGGAATATATGAGAGTAATCGCCGATGTAATGGGAAGCGATAAGGGAGTGTGCGAGCTTGTACGAGGGTGCTGTGATGCGGCGACGGAATACGGCTGCGATATCACTCTTGTCGGAGATTCCGCCGCAATTAAGGCGGCACTGGCGGACTGCGACGCGGATGCGGAAAAATTTGAGATAGTTCACGCGGACGATGTAATGACAATGAACGACGATCCGTTAAGTGTGACCCGTGCAAAGTCCGGCTCATCAATGAGCGTCGCGCTCCGACTGCTTGCGGACGGCGCGGCGGACGCGATGGTCAGCGCCGGGAACACGGGGGCGCTGTTCACGGGAGCAACGCTTATCGTAAGAAAGATCAAGGGAGTGAACAGACCCGCGCTCGCTACGGTCCTCCCTATGAAGCCGCCTGTGCTGCTGCTCGATTCGGGTGCTAACGTAAACGTCGTTCCGAAATACTTCGAGCAGTTCGCCATAATGGGCAGTGAGTATATGAGAAAGATCCACGGCGTGGAATGCCCGAGAGTGGGATTGCTCAACAACGGCGAGGAAAGGTGCAAGGGTACGGAGCTTCAGCAACAGGCGTACGGGCTTCTCGAGGCGCTCGACGGTATCAACTTCATCGGTAACGTCGAGGGCAACAAAATACCGCAGAATGTCTGCGACGTGCTTGTGACCGACGGCTTTACCGGAAATATTCTGCTCAAAAACATAGAGGGAATGGGAAAGCTTATGATGAGCACCCTCAAGGATATGTACAAGGCAAATACCCTTGCAAAGCTGTCCGCACTGTGCGTGAAAAACGGATTGCGCAAGATAAAGAAGGATTTCGATGCGTCGGAATACGGCGGTGCACCCCTGCTCGGTATATCGAAGCCGGTCATAAAGGCGCACGGCTCGTCGAACGCCCGGGCATTCAAAAACGCGATAAGGCAGGCGCGTCTGTATGTCGAAAGCGGACTTATCGCGGAGATAACCGACAAATCGGATACAATTTTTGCAAAAAAGAAAACAGACGAAAAAAACGGAGAGAACGAGCCCGCTCTGAAAACGTGTAAAGAATAAACGTGCAAGGGGGATAATTACAATGCCGAGAAATGCCGCGGAACTCGAGGCGAGGATAGGGTATACCTTCAAAAACAAAAAACTGCTCGAAGAGGCGCTGACGCATTCGTCGTACGCCAACGAGCTTAAACTGAAAAAGAAATCGGTCGCGTGTAACGAGAGACTCGAATTCCTCGGGGATTCCGTACTCTCGATCATAGTAAGTGAATACCTTTTCGAGAAATACTCGAAGCAGCCGGAGGGGGACCTGACCAAGCTCCGTGCCGCCGTCGTTCAGTCGGGCGCACTCTGCTCTTACGCGCGGGAAATTGAACTGGGGGATTATCTGTATCTCGGAAACGGCGAGGAAAAGAACAACGGGAGAGACAGGCAGTCAAATCTCGAAAACGCATTCGAGGCGCTTCTGGCGGCAATTTATCTCGATGCGGGCGACACAGGCAAAAAGGCGGTCCAGGCTTTTCTGATGCCCTTTGTCGTGCGTGAGATAAAAAAGACCGAATGTGACGGACTTCACTCCGATTACAAGACCGAGCTTCAACAGCTCATTCAGCAGGAGGAGGGAGACTACCTCGAATACGTGACGGTAAGTGAGAGAGGACCGGATCACAACAAGACCTTCGAGGTTGAGGCGAGACTCAATTCCAATGTGCTCGGAACGGGCACGGGAAGGACCAAGCGCGAAGCGGAGCAGAACGCGGCAAAGGCGGCTCTCCGGCTTTTCGGAAGAATAAAATAAGCGCCGGGCCGGGTGATATTCTGCGGCGTCATTGAGTTGCGGGGAAAGATCTGTTGTGTCGGGTTTTTCCCCGCGTCTTTGAAAAATAGGGGGTAAAACGTATGAAGCACGCCAATATTCCGATATTCATTCCGCACCTCGGATGCCCGAATCAATGCGTATTTTGCAATCAGCGTTCGATATCCGGACATAACGGATTTGACCCTTCGGGGGTGGCGCGGGAGATAGAGACGGCTCTCGCCACAGTCGGCGCGGATACCGAGTGCGAAATAGCATTTTTCGGCGGCTCTTTTACCGGCATTGACCGCGAGCTTATGGTATACCTGCTCGGAACGGCGCAGAGGTACGTCGACGCGGGGCGGGTGAGCAGTATACGCCTTTCCACAAGGCCCGACTACATAGACGATGAGATACTCGGAATACTATCGCGCTTTGCGGTGAAGACCGTTGAGCTCGGACTTCAGAGTATGGACGACGGTGTCCTTGCGGCATCTCGCCGCGGACACGACTCGCAGTGCGCGCGAAGCGCCGCGGCTCTGGTGAAGCAGTACGGCTTTTCGCTTATCGGTCAGATGATGATAGGACTGCCTTGCTCCGACGCGGAAAAAGAAATTTTCACCGCGCGTGAGATCTGCCGAATGGGCGCGGACGGCGCGCGAATCTATCCTACCGTGGTGTTCTACGGCACGCAGCTGTGCGATATGGCGCGTTCGGGGGAGTACACGCCGCTCGATACCCGTGAGGCGGTTGAGCGAACGAAAAACGCACTCGACATTTTTGACAGCGCGGGTGTACCCTGCATACGCGTGGGACTGTGCGCGTCGGAAAACCTGTCCGATCCGTCGCAGGTTTACGGCGGGGCAACGCACAGCGCGATCGGTGAGCTTGCAATGAGCGCTCTTTATCTGGAGCGGATCTGCCGCGCACTCGATGGGATGAATGAGGATCTTTCGGGCAAGAGGCTGACCGTTTACGTCAAAAAGGGGAATGTCTCAAAGGCTGTGGGGCAAAACCGCGAAAATAAACACATAATTTGTGAAAAATACGGCTTTGCGGAAATAAAAGTGCTTGAAAAAGAGGACATTTTGGGTTATAATATTGAATTGGAATGTTCTGACGCGGCGAGACGTCGGAAAGGATAAGACAAACTTCCGAAAGGAGAAGCACAGTGTATCTCAAATCACTTGAACTTCAGGGCTTCAAGTCGTTCCCGGATAAGACAAAGCTGACCTTCGAGGGCGGCAGTACCGTTATCGTCGGCCCGAACGGAAGCGGAAAATCGAATATTTCCGACGCTATGCGTTGGGTACTCGGAGAGGTGTCCTCAAAGAGTATCCGCGGGGCGAAGATGGAGGATATAATTTTCGGAGGTACGGACGACCGCAGACCAATGGGATATGCGGAGGTGTCGGTTACTTTCGACAACTCACGAGGTGAGGGCAGACTCGAGTGCCCGTACGATGAGGTGACGGTTACAAGGCGATACTATCGCGCGGGCGAGAGCGAGTATTTTATAAACAGACGCGCGGTCAGACTGCGCGATATATACGAGCTGTTTATGAACACGGGCGTCGGTCGTGACGGATATTCCATAATAGGTCAGGGCAAGATTGCCGAGATAATTTCGCGCAAGAGCGACGAGAGACGCGGAATCTTCGAGGACGCCTCGGGAATCGCGAAATACAGACACAAAAAGAGCGAAGCGGAGCGCAAATTGCAGTCCACAGAGGACAATATGACGCGCATAACCGATATATTTGCCGAGGTCGAGGCACAGATAGGGCCGCTCGAAAAGGAGGCGCAGAAGGCAAAACGCGCGCTCGAGCTGCTCGAGACGAAAAAACAGGTCGACGTCAGGCTCTGGCTTTACGATACTGACAAGCTCCGCTCGGACTTGTCAAAGGCGGAGGCGCTTTTCCGACATTCGGAGTTCGATCTTGCCGCCGCCGAGGACGCGATAAAAGCCTTCGAGGTACAGAACGATAAGCTGTTTGAAGCGGCACAGAGCAATAAACAGGCGTCCGAAGAGCTGCTCGGAAAAATACGCGAGCAGACCGCACTCAATCACGCACTCGACAGTGAATACCGTGTAAACGATACAAATATTCTCCATATGCGTCAGATGCGCGCTGCCGCGGAGGGAAGCGCCGCTTCCGCACGCAGATCCGCAGAGGGTGAACGTGCGGCTATGGATGCGCAGAGAGAAGAGGTCGCAAGGCTTGAGTCAAAGCTCGGCGAGCTTGGGCGCGAGCAGGAAAAAGAGACCGAAGAGCGCGACAGAAGCACGGCACTTGAAAGGGAGCTGGAATTTGCCATTGCACGTGCACTTGACGATATACATACGCTCGAGTCCGAGTCGGTGGACATAAAGGCGAGACTTTCGGTTATCGAAAACACGCGAAGCTCCGATACCGACAGAAGAGCGGCGATGCTCGGCGAGATAGAAAAATACGAAAACGTATCGACTGAGATCGAGGGGCGTGCACAACAGGTGCGCAGAAGCGCGGACGGTTATGAAAAGGCGGCAGGTGAGGCAGATGCTGTCATCTCGGGACTTGAATCGGATCTTGCGGAGCTCTACGCCGACAGGCACGAAAAAAATGACGCGCTTATCGCGGCAAGGCTGAAACGAGATTCGATAGTACAGAGGATCGAAACCTTCCGCGCCATGGAGGAGCATTTCGAGGGGTACGCGGGAAGCGTGCGCTTCGTCATGAAGAAATATGCGGAGGGCGCGATAAGCGACAGATACGGAAATCTGTGCGGAAAAATTTACGGTCCGCTCTCACAGCTGATATCGGTGGAGGACAGGTACGTAAGGGCAATTGAGACCGCGCTTGCGGCAAATCTCCAGAACATTGTGGTCGAGGACGAGGACGCGGCAAAGGCGGCAATGTTCGCACTGAAAAAGGCAGAGGCGGGAAGAGCGACATTTTTTCCGCTGACCTCCATGAGGGCGCAGACACCAACGCAGGAAATGAAAGACGCGTCGGGCTTTGAGGGGTATATAGCCGTCGCGGACGAGCTGGTCGTGAGCGACTCAAAGTTCTCCTCCGTCATTTCAAGTCTGATCGGGCGCACGGTGATTTTCGACAACATAGACAATGCGACCGTTATGGCAAAGAGCCTGAAATACAGAGTCAGGGCGGTCACGCTCGACGGTCAGCAGATAAACGTCGGAGGCTCGTTTACGGGCGGTTCGGCAAACAAGAACGGGAATATTCTCGGTCGAGCCGCGGAAATTAAGAGACTCGGCGGAGAGCTTGACGGACTCAATGCGGATATAGAGCGGGCACAGAAGGCGTTTTCCGCACTCGAGGAAAAGATCGCCTCTCTTGAGAGTGAGCGCGACGGTGCACAGGAGAAGAAAAAATTGCTGAATGTCCTGTGGGGCGCTGAAAACACAAAGCTCGAACAGCTCACGGCGCAGAAGAGCGCAAACGATACGCTCATCGATAAGCTGAAGAGCGACTATTCCGCAATGCTTGAGGAATATTCCAGATACGACGAGGAGATAAAGGCGTTTGAGGCACGCAGCCGTGAAATAGAAAAGCAGATTTCGGAGATCGCCGCAGTGCGTTCCGACAAGGACGTGCAGAGGCTTGCCGCAGCGGAACGCCGCGAGAATGCGGAGAGCAGGCTTACAGAGCTTTATATCGGTATAAGTGAGACGAAAAAGGATATCGAGACGCAGAATGCGCTCTCCGAACAGTCAGCGATCCGTGAGAGGGCGTTTGAAGAGGAGCTTGCAGAGCAGGAAAAGCGCGCGGAGGATTTTGCCGCGCAGGAACGACAGCTAAGCGATGCACAGATCGAGAACAGAAAGCACTTCAATGAGGGGACCGAAAAGCTCGCGGAGCTCAACGCACGCCGTGCCGAAGTGGAAGAGGGCAGCAGTGAATTTGAGAGAAAGCTCAATGAAGTCAATGCGAAGATGCGCGAGAAAATATCGCAAAAGGAGCTTATCTTCCGCGAATACACCAAATGCGAGAGCAGGCTTGAAAACATCAGGTCGGAGCAGGATAAGCTCGCCTCAAAGCTCTGGGACGAGCATGAGATGACCAGAGCCGACGCGCTTGCACTCGGCTATCCCGCGCTCGACGCATCCGAAAGAGCACAGGCGGCGGCGCTTCAGACCGAGTGCCGTAACAAGCTGCGCGCCATAGGTAATGTTGACCTCGATTCGGTAAACAAGTATAAAGAGCTCAAAGAGAGATATGATTACATGAAGGGGCAGATCTCCGACCTGCAGGCGTCGAAGGATGACCTTGTCGACATTATCTCAAAGCTCGAAACGGAAATGAAGGGAGCGTTTATCGAGTCCTTCAACAAGATAAACGAGAATTTCAACGCTGTGTTCTCGGAGCTGTTCGGCGGTGGTTCGGCAGAGCTGTCGCTCACAGAGCCGGAAAATGTGCTTGAGAGCGGAATCGAGATAAAGGCGGCGCCCCCCGGAAAGATAATAAAAAATATGGTTCAGCTTTCGGGCGGAGAGCAGGCTTTCATCGCCATAGCGCTCTTTTTCGCGATACTGAAGGTCAATCCCACGCCGTTCTGTATCCTCGACGAGATAGAGGCGGCACTGGACGAGGTCAATGTGGCGCGCTTTGCCGAATACATCAAGAGGTATTCGGACTCAACGCAGTTCATTATGATCACGCACCGTCGCGGAACAATGGAGGCTGCAAACAGAATTTACGGTGTCACCATGCCGCAGCGCGGGATCTCCAAGGTGCTGGAGCTTGACGTCGCGGATATTTCGAAGAAAAAAGGAGAAGACTGGGATGTCATTTTTGGATAAGCTGAAGAGCGGACTCGCCAAGACGAAGAACGCTATTTTCGGTCAGGTCGACAATGTGCTTAAGGCCTTTGTCAAAGTGGACGAGGATATGCTCGATGAGCTGGAGGAGCTGCTCATATGCGCCGACGTCGGCGTGAATTCGGCGGAGGAAATCATAGATGAGCTGCGCGAGCGTATCAAGGACGGCAGGCTCAAGGAGAAAAGTCAGGTAACGGACGCGCTCAAGGAAATATTGAGCGAGATGATAGGCGACGGAGAACCTCTGAAGCTCGACACGCGTCCCTCTGTGATACTTGTCATAGGAGTCAACGGGGCGGGCAAGACCACGTCCATCGGAAAGATATCAAACAGACTGATAAATCAGGGCAAGAAAGTTGTCGTCGCCGCCGCGGATACCTTCCGCGCCGCCGCGATAGACCAGCTTGCCGTTTGGTGTGAGCGCTCGGGCGCAGAGCTTGTCCGACAGAACGAGGGAAGCGATCCTGCGGCTGTGGTATATGATGCCATTGCATATGCCAAGCGCAAAAGCGCCGACGTGCTGATAATCGACACGGCGGGAAGGCTTCACAACAAGAAAAATCTTATGAATGAGCTTTCCAAAATTGACCGTGTTATCGAGAGAGAGCTTCCGGGTGCCTCGCGCGAAAACCTGCTTGTGCTTGACGCCACGACAGGGCAGAACGCGATACTCCAGGCAAAGGAATTCAGCAACAGCGCGCAGATCACGGGGCTTGTGCTCAACAAGCTCGACGGTACGGCAAAGGGCGGCATAGTGCTTTCCATAAAGAGCGAGCTGGGTATTCCCGTGAAGTTTATCGGAGTGGGCGAAAAGATCGACGATATGCAGGAATTCCGAGCGGACGAATTTATCGACGCGCTCTTTGACTGACGGTGAGCGGGATGAAAATCGTTCTTGCAACACACAATAAAAACAAGGTCCGTGAGCTTTCGGGACTTTTCGGAAAATATCTCGGCGATATCGAGCTTATGACCCTTGATGAGGCAGGAATTTACGGAGAGATCGAGGAAAACGGAAGCAGCTTTGAGGAAAACGCGCTGATAAAGGCGCGTGCCGCGGCGGAATCCGGATTTATAGGAGTTGCGGACGACTCGGGACTTTGCGTTGAAGCACTCGGCGGCGCTCCCGGGATCTATTCCGCGAGATATGCGGGAGAGCACGGGGACGACGGTGCCAACAATCGCCTGCTGCTTGAAAATCTTGCAGGAAATAAGAACCGCAAGGCAGAGTTCGTTTGCTCCATTGCCTGCGTATTTCCCGACGGGAGAGCGCCAATCTGCGTCAGGGGACGTGTTGAGGGAGAGATACTTGAATCCCCGCGCGGAAATGACGGCTTCGGATACGATCCGCTTTTTCTCTACAAGCCATACGGAAAAACCTTTGCGGAGATTTCGCGCGAGGAGAAGAACGAGATATCACACAGAGGCATGGCGGTAAGGCTCTTTTGTGAGGAGCTTATCAGATCGGGTGTCTGAACGTTTGTCCACGGCTTTTTTCGGGCCGGTCGCGGAATAGCGGAGTATTGTACAGGATCGCAATCTTTACGTGTGACGTTTTTTCCATACGCTTCGCACGGAAATACTGATTATTTGATTTTTGACCGCACGGTGTGCGGCGTGAGGTGAGTTATGCTGAATTCAAAACAGCGTGCGTATCTTCGGGGGCTTGCAAGCAACGAACCGACGATAATGCAGATAGGTAAGGGCGGGGTAAGCGAAAACCTTGTAAAGACGGTATCCGACGCCCTCGAGGCAAGGGAGCTTATAAAGCTCGGCGTGCTCGACAATTCCTCGGGAGCTCCGAAAGAGGTCGCGCAGGAGCTGGCGAATGCGACAGGTGCGGAGGTCGTCGGGGTCATCGGCAGGAAGATAGTGCTTTACCGCGAATCGGTCAACAACAAGAAGATAGAGCTATGAACGAGCAGACAAGACGTGTGGGCGTCTACGGCGGGACCTTTGCGCCGATACACATAGGCCACGTACAGGCGGCAAAAGCGTTTATGGAACAGATGAAGCTCGATTACCTGTTCATCGTTCCGGCATTCATTCCGCCGCACAAGCAGATAGACGCGTCGGATGACCCTGTCCATCGCTTCAGAATGTGCGAGCTCGCGTTTGAGGGCGTGGACGGCGTGATAATCTCCGACATTGAAATAAAGCGCGGCGGCAGAAGCTATACCTACGATACGTTGCGGGAGCTTCAGTCGCCCGATACGCGTCTGTTTTTGCTTTGCGGAACGGATATGGTGCTGACATTTGATACGTGGTATCGCGCAGAGGATATCTTTCATATGTGCTATCCGACCTATGTCAGACGCGAAAGGGATCCTATACTTGACGGCAGGATAATTGCCAAGATAGGGGAATACTACAAAAAGTACGGGGTGATGTTCCGCAAAATAGCGGTGGATCCCATCGAGCTTTCCTCCACGGAAATCAGAGAAGCCGTAAAAGGAAAAAAAGATATTTCGGGTATGGTGACGCCTGCGGTGGAGAATTATATAAAGGAGCACCGTCTGTATCTCGATTGAAAAGGGGGACAAAAGTGTGATCACGGATAAAATGCTCGACGACCTGCGTGGGCGGGTCGTTCGGGAAATGTCACCGAAGCGTCTGAATCACACGCTTGAGGTGGAAAAAATGACCGCTTGGCTTTGCACGCTGTACGCACCGGAGAGCGTGCGTGAGCTGCGTGCGGCGGCGCTATTGCACGACATTACAAAGGAATACGGCATAGAGCGGCAGATAATGCTGTGTGCGCAGTATGACATAGCCGTTCCGAGAGAGGAAATGCTCGCTCCGAAAACATTTCATGCCAAGACCGCGGCGGCACTTATTCCCGACAAATATCCGGAATTTGCGGAGCCTGACGTGATCTCCGCGGTGCGCTGGCATACTACGGGACACGCGGGCATGACCGTCACGGAGGCGATAGTGTACCTTGCAGACTATATAGATATGTCGCGAACCTTTGAGGATTGCGTAAAGCTGCGGGAATATTTCCGTGGCGCGGATCCGGAGAAAATGACATACGCGGAGAGGGAGAAGCACCTTTACAGGACGCTCATTCTCTCCTTTGACATGACTGTGCGCTCGCTCCTGGAAGAGGGTACGCCGATAAGCGTTGATACCATGGGCGCAAGAAACGATTTTATCTGTCGGCTCGCGGAAAACAATAAAGTATAAACAAATAATATTCATATTTCGGGGATCTCATAACGGTACATAAGAAAAGAAACGGAGTTGCTGTTATGAAAAATGCCGAAAAAAAGCGTATTATTGCCCTTGTAGTGGGGATCGTTGCCGTGCTTGCCGTAATAATCTTTGCGAGTATCTCGTCCGCCGGAAGCCGCGGTACACAGACAAGGGAATATTATGATGACGACAGTGCGGGAAAAAGCGTATATAATTTTCTTATTGCGGGCAAGGACGACGCATCGGGACTTACCGATGTTATTATGGTAGTATCGTTCGATATGCGTGCGCGCAGTCTTAATATCGTGCATATACCGCGCGACACATACGCAGTGTATGCCACTTCAAATTACAGAAAGCTCAACGGCGCATGCCACGCACTCGGCGGGGCAGAGGAATTTTGCGATTATCTGTCGGAGTCGATGGGCATTCCGATAGACTATTACGTAATGCTCGATTCCGAGGCTCTGGGGGAGGCGGTTGACGCCATCGGCGGTGTGGAGATAAATATACCGTTTGATTTCGATTACAACGACCCGGTGCAGGGACTCTCGATCCATCTGCCCGCGGGGAACCATACTCTGGACGGTGAGCAGGCGGAGCAGTTTGTCAGATACCGTTCGGGATATCTGCGGGGAGATATCGGAAGAATCGATGCGCAGAAGATATTTCTTGCCGCGCTGGCACGGAGCATAAGAAATAATTTTTCCGTATGGACGGTCGGAAAGCTTGTTTTCAGTCTTGCGGATGACATCGACAGCAATATTCAGCTCGGCGAGATGTATCGCTTTGCAAAGGCGGCACTGTCGGTGGAGGATGAGAATATAAGGTTTGTGACGCTTGCGGGAGACGACGCCCGCGCCGAAAAGAGCGGCGCGTGGTACTACGTGATATCAAAGAGTGCCGCACGGGAAATATGCGAAAAATATCTGTGTGCCTACCCCGACGCGGAATTCGACAGGGACGGGATATTCCGCAACTCTTCGTATGACAGCTTCGCGAATATTTACGATTCTTACATCGATTATACCGTTTACGACGCGTCATCGATAAACGAAGGAGAACTGAAAGTGACTCATTCCTGAGTTCGCAGTGCGGTAAACTCCGCATTTGATGTTGACAAAAAAGAAATAATGGATTAAAATAAAAAAGTGATGGATTAAAGCGGATCTTCCCGGTCGCGGTCGCGTTGCGACGGCAGGGAAAACAGATTCCGAAAAATGATCCGGGAAGGTAATTTATGACAGACAAAGAAGAACTCGGCGCGCAGACCGTTTTGCCGCCGCTCACGGATGCCGGAGCTTTCGAAATTGCGCAGGCTATAAGTGATGTGCTCGATTCCAAAAAGGGACACGACATAAAGATATTGCACGTTGAAGATAAAACGGTGATCGCGGAATATTTTGTTCTCTGCACGGGAAATTCCTCGACACAGGTCAAGGCGCTCGTAAATGAAACGGAATTTCAGATGGCGCAGCGCGGAGTTATGCCTTACAACATTGAGGGCAGGGATAACAACTCGTGGATACTGATGGATTACAGCAATGTGATAGTTCATGTGTTCAGCCGCGAGGCACGGGAATTTTATAATCTCGAAAAGCTTTACGATAACTGAAGGCTTTTGCTTTCGGAGAAAACGCGTATTACTTTAATATTTGAATATTTTATTGCCCATACGGCGCAACGGAGATTTTCATGAAATACAATTACACAGAAATCGAAAAGAAATGGCAGAAGAGGTGGGACGAGGCAAATGCGTTCGTCGCGCCGAACGACTACACAAAACCCAAATATTACGCTCTCGTGGAGTTCCCGTACCCATCGGGTCAGGGACTGCACATCGGGCATCCGCGCCCCTACACGGCGATGGACATAATAGCGAGAAAAAAGCGTATGCAAGGCTACAACGTGCTCTTCCCGATGGGCTGGGACGCGTTCGGACTGCCCACGGAGAATTACGCGATAAAAAACAAGATACATCCCGCTGTTGTCACGCAGAGGAATATTCATCATTTCAAGGAACAGCTCAAGATGCTCGGATTTTCCTTCGACTGGTCGCGTGAGATAAACACCACCGACCCCGAGTACGTAAAATGGACGCAATGGATATTCCTTCAGCTCTATTCTCACGGCCTCGCGTATAAGAAGGAGATGAACGTCAACTTCTGTACCTCGTGCAAGTGCGTGCTTGCAAATGAAGAGGTCGTAAACGGCGTCTGCGAACGCTGCGGAAGTCAGGTAATACACAAGAACAAGAGTCAGTGGATGCTTAAGATCACCGAGTATGCCGACAGACTTATCGACGACCTCGACGGGCTTGATTTTATCGAACGCGTCAAAACGCAGGAGATCAACTGGATAGGGCGCTCCTACGGTGCAGAGGTCAATTTCAATACCACGGCGGGAGAGAGCCTGACGGTTTATACCACACGCCCCGACACGCTCTTCGGTGCCACATACATGGTCATAGCGCCCGAGCACGCGTTTATTGACAAGTGGAAGGACAAGCTGACGAACTACGACGAGATCTGCGCTTACCGTGAACAGGCGGCGAAAAAATCCGACTTCGAGCGAACCGAGCTTGCAAAGGACAAGACGGGAGTCAAGCTTGAGGGGATTTCGGCAATAAATCCCGTAAACGGCAGAGAGATACCGATATTCGTCTCGGATTATGTGCTCGCTACATACGGAACGGGCGCAATTATGGCGGTCCCGGCGCACGACACGCGCGACTGGGAATTTGCAAAGAAATTTGATCTGCCGATAATCGAGGTGGTTGCCGGCGGAGACGTCATGAATGAGGCATTTACGGACGTTGCCACAGGCAAGCTCTGCAACTCCGATTTTCTTGACGGACTTGAGGTCAAGGACGCGAAAAAGAAGATCATCGCGTGGCTCGAGGAAAAGGGAATCGGTAAGGAAAAGGTCAACTTCAAGCTCCGCGACTGGGTCTTCTCGCGCCAGAGATACTGGGGCGAGCCGGTGCCGCTTGTATACTGTGAGCACTGCGGCGGCTGGGTCCCGGTTCCGGAGAAGGATCTGCCCGTCACGCTTCCCGACGTTGAGCATTACGAGCCGACGGACACAGGTGAATCCCCGCTTGCAAAAATAGATTTTTGGGTCAATACAACCTGCCCCGTATGCGGCGGACCTGCAAAGCGGGAGACCGACACAATGCCGCAGTGGGCGGGGTCGTCCTGGTACTTCCTGCGCTATTGTGACCCGAACAACAAAAACGCGCTTGCGTCAAGCGAGGCACTTGATTACTGGATGCCCGTCGACTGGTACAACGGCGGTATGGAGCATGTCACGCTTCACCTGCTTTATTCACGCTTCTGGGCAAAGTTCCTCTACGATATCGGAGTCCTCAAGTGCAAGGAACCGTACATGAAGCGTACGGCGCACGGAATGATACTCGGCGAGGACGGAGGAAAGATGTCCAAGTCCCGCGGAAACGTCATCAATCCCGACGATATCGTCCGGGATTACGGTGCGGATTCGCTCAGACTCTATGAAATGTTCATCGGAGACTTTGAGAAGAGTGCGCCTTGGTCGCAGGCGTCGATCAGGGGATGCAAGAGGTTCCTCGAGCGTATCGCGGCGCTCCCCGAGATGGTCAAAGGAAGCGGTGTGTCGAGTCCTGCGCTTGAAGTATCCATGCACAAACTGATAAAGAAAGTCACCGGCGACATCGATGACATGAAGTTCAACACTGCCATTGCGGCGATGATGAGCTATGTCAATGAAATTTACGATAACGGTTCTCTCACGTGTGACGAGCTTTCGGTGCTTATCAGGCTGCTCTGCCCGTTTGCGCCTCATCTGTGTGAGGAGATCTGGGAAGGAATCGGAAACAGCGGATTCTGTTCGCTTTCTCCTTGGCCCGAATACGATGAGAGCAAGACCGTAGACAATACCGTAGAGATTGCAGTTCAGGTCAACGGAAAACTCAAAGCTACCGTAATTCTACCCGTCGGATGTCCCAAGGAGGAGGCGATCGCCGCCGCCAAAGCCGACGAAAAGGTAGCGTCCGCAATCGAGGGGAAAACCATAGTCAAGGAAATATCCGTTCCCAACAAAATCGTAAATATTGTAGTTAAATAATTTTGCGGGGAAAACTTTTCAAGAGAAAAGTTTCGCCAGCCCCCGCACCCCTTTCAAAAGCTTTCAAACCTGTTA
>JBJDZF010000214.1:0-3619 GCA_051867855.1 Eubacteriales bacterium | reverse complement strand
CGTAGTAAGGAACAGGTCCCAGAATGAATACTGCCTGTCTCCTTTCAGCATGGGCACAACGCCGGTAATGGTTTCCTGACGAATATAATCCGCTTTCTTTGAAGCCGCCATTATACGATCACCCCTGTCACACACAAAATAATCAGCAAAATACTGATAACAATACCCGCAACAATACCGATAACATCTGCCTTTCCGATGCGCCCCGGGAACTCGTAATCGGGCTGTTCCATCTCCTCCAGCCTCTTTTCGGTCTCATCATAGATCATTTTCTCCAAAGACTCTTTTGCCATTCTTTTGATTTCCTTTCTGTCATTTGATAGAATTTATTTTCACATAACGGAGTCAAAAAACACGGAAACACAGAACCGGACGGTATCAGGAAAGTCCGCACAGCTCGAGGCTCTTTCCGGCATAAAGCTTACTGTTTTTGTACCATATGAGGAGCCACTCGCCGACAGCGTTTCCGCGGCACTCCTGATACAATGCCCACACGTACCAATAAAAAGATGCTATGGCAATGTACCCGATATAATGCCCGAGCTCTTCCCTGTCCGGAGTATGCTCCAGATACCTCTCCAGCACCTTTGTTGCCTCTTCGTAGGAATAATCCGAACAGCAAATAAAGGTTCCCAGATCGCTTGCAGGATCATCATTTCCGGAGTACTCCCAGTCGATCAGATACATTTTATCCTGTCCGTCAAGCAGAAAATTCGGTGAGTAACAGTCATTATGGCACAGGCATTTTACGGCATATCTGTCGTTGCATACATACTCGCCGACCTTGCATATTGCCTTATAAATTGCCGCAAAATCCTCGGAATCCGTTCTGTCTGTATCCTTCAGAAACCGCATAAACTCCTCCGTCTTTTCACGGATGCCGAAATCATAATCGGATCTGACCCTTGCCTTGTGGAGAGTGCGCATGATCTGCAAAGCCTTGTCCACTTCACGGGCATTGTGATAATCAAGCTCCCGTGCATTCGGAATGAATCTCGATATTTTCCAACCCTTATCGGGGTCAATAAAAATGAAAGTATCGTCCAGCCCCAGCCCGGAGGCAACCTGCATGGAAAATGCCTCGCTTTTTCTGTTTATGTACTTTTCCGTGCCCCGTCCCGGGTGACGGTACACATACTTCCCATCGCCCACGCTGAAACAGAAGGATGTATTTGTAAGCCCCGCCTTGATCGCCTTGACGTCGACGATGTCCTTTATCTGACAGTTAAGTACCCGACAGATATTTTTAAGGATACCCGAATCGGCGTTGTTGACATACTCGCTGTCAAAAAACCGCAGCTCCTCCAGAGAATCAAACTCCCAGACCTTGTCCGCATCGTATTTTCTGATGTACATTTCAAGCTGATCCGTGTGGCGCATATACAGGTCTTCCCACAGATGCTCCTTTGTCTCCTGAGATCCGTATTCAGCCTGCAGGATCTGCCTGAATTTATCGCTGAATTTTTTATCGAAATAGACGTGTCCCAGCATATACCAGCACTTGGAGCCGCCGATGCTTACGCCCCTGATCTTTCCGCTCGGGTCACATTTGAGGCAATACTCGTTTGTGTCTCCCGGCGCATATACCGCAGAATAGTATGCCCTGTATACATACGGTTCAAAAACATTATCCACAAAATAATTGTCACTCGAACAAATATATGTATTTGACAGTTTATCAAGCACACGCATGAGAGTTGAGGTATTGTTGTAACGGTAATAGTCTTCATTTACAACAATTTTTACATTGAACTTGTCCTCCAGATAAAAAAACTGTTCTTTCATGTAACCGACAACAACCGTGATGTCGGTGATCCCCGCCTCCTGCAGCTGTCTGATCTCCCGCTCAATGAGTATCTCGCCCCTGACAACAAGCAGTCCCTTCGGCTTTTCGTAGGATAACGGCACAAAACGACTGGACATCCCTGCTGCCATAATTACGGCATTTTTTACTCTGAACTGTTCAAGTGCTTCTTCGCCCGCCTCAGTAAGAGCATACTGTGAACCCCTATCCGAAATCATCTTCTTGTCTGTGAGGACGTGAATTATCCTGTTTACATTCCCCAAAGACATACCCAACGAGGTCGCAAGCTCTCTTTGCGTTCGGTGCGGACTTCCCGTCTTTATATCATACAAAAGATGAAATTCTGACTTTGTAACCATATCTCTCCTTGTTCATTTTTGGCAAATTATGCGTTCATTTCGATATGTATAATCACAAGTATTGAACATTATACACCGTTGCCTGTGCTTTGTCAACTGTTTTCTGGCAATTTGCTGTGAGAAGATCATGCGCGGATATTATTCTCAAAAAATTCTCCACCTGTCAGGCTTTATCCGATACAAAATTCCGACAAAAAAGGCGCGGGGGAGAAAACTCCTTCAATAAGTTTCCTCCCCCGCAAAAGAGCAATGATCCGCCTATCCCTTCTCCACATACACGGTGCCGCAATACGGACATCTACCGCTCGGACCGCTGAACTCGAAACGTGCGGCGCAGCAAGGGCACTCAACGCTGTGCAGTCCCGCGCTGTGATCTACCGTTACACGTGAAAGAGTATCTCCGTCACGGATAAAGCCCGGAAGATATCCCTTGGAAAAGCAGATATCAAGGCACGACCTGACCTTTTTTTCCGACATATTCATATGCGATGCCAGCCGCGCCACGGTACAAAGGTCCTGCTTTTCGATCGCATAAACAAGCTGTCTCAGCTCGCGCTTCTGCCCGTATGCGACCCATAAAAGCGGCACCGCGTAAAATCCGCTGCCTGAAAACGATATACCGAGCACCAAAAGAGGACCGCCGGGCGGATAATTTCCCGAGGACATATTTATCGCCCCGAATACTATCATCGGCACACCGACTGCCATACAAACCGACCATACAAGCGCGGTAACAAAGTTTGATCTCAACGCTTTATCTATTCTGTCCATAGACCTGTTTTGCTCCCGTTTCAGTCATACACACAGCTGCTCAAAGCGATATCTGCTCGCCCGCCTCGGCATGGAACGAGGATATTATGGGATCGATATATTCGGCGACAAAGCGCTCGACCTGCTCTGCGCAGCGCCCGATATACTCCTTCGGGTCGAGGTGCGCGCTTATGTCCTCCTTGCTCACGCCGAAACGCTTGTCCGCAACTATGCGCTCTACAAGGTCATTGTCAAGTCCCTCCTCTTTTACGCGTCTGCCCGCTTCCATTGAGTAGGTGCGGATAATTTCATGCAGCTCCTGACGGTCGCCGCCGCGCTTGACCGCCTCCATCATGATATTTTCGCTCGCCATGAAGGGAAGCTCCTTCATGATCCTGCTCTCGATGACCTTGGGATATACCACGATTCCGTCCGTTATATTTATATAGATGTTGAGTATCGCGTCGACTGCAAGGAACGCCTCGGCAATCGATATGCGGCGGTTCGCGCTGTCGTCGAGCGTGCGCTCCATCCACTGCGTAGATGCGGTAATTGCAGTGTTGGTCATATCCGAAATTACGTAGCGGCAGAGCGCTCCCATCCTCTCGCTTCTCATCGGATTGCGCTTGTACGGCATTGCCGACGAACCGACCTGCGTCTTTTCAAACGGTTCCTCAAGCTCCTTGAAGGACTGGAGTATTCTCAT
>JBJDZF010000213.1:0-3619 GCA_051867855.1 Eubacteriales bacterium | reverse complement strand
CTTCATGCTCATCACCCCACCGCCAATGTGGTTTTCACAAAGATCGCCATCGCAAGTATAAACATGACCGAGACCATACTGACAACGGCAATGACCATGCCGTATATACCGCTCAACTCTCCGAGCAACTTGCTTTCGGTTGTGCATCCGAGCAGTTCAGCCACCGCCCCCGCCATCATAAACACGAGCCGTGTCAGCAAAAGAGAGATGAGCGTGGGCAAAAGCAGCAGAAAGATAAATATTATCCCGCTGATGCCTGCTGTGCTCTTGATAAAGCCGACCGACGAGCCGACGGTCTTAAGAGTATCTCCGACCGAGCCGCCCACAACGGGGATCACGGAAGAAGCAACCAGCTTCGCCGCCCGTGAGGCAACGCTGTCCGATGCCGCCGAAAGTGTCGTCTGCGATGCAAGCACGGCAAGAAGCACCGTCATAACAAATCCGAGAACGAAGGTATACGTCTTTTTCACCGTATCCGTAAGTCCCTTCAGACTTATCGAGGGCGAGAGTACGCCGCACATGGCAAACGCGGTACACAGACTTGCGACGGGAAGCACGGTACCCGCGCACAGCGTCTCGCAGAAGGTCAGAAAAACATAGAGTGTACCGCTGCTCGCCGCCGCAGTCGACACGTTGCCCCCCATGGCGTAAATCGCGCCCGTAACCGGGATCATTCCGAGCATAAGGGACTTTATTCTGTCAAAAAATACCGACACCTCGGAGAGCTGCCTGTATTGTACGGCGATGACCGCCGAAAAAATTGCGCACGAGGAACAGAATCCCACAGCCTTTGAAAGGGCGTCCGACTTCAGCGAATTTCTCACCGCGCCGAAAATTGCCGACAGAATTATAACGCCGATAAGTGCGGCAAGCAATGCAAGCGCGTCGCCGAGTTTCGCGCCGGTAAGCTCGCCTATTACCGAAAATATGTAATCCGCACCGCTCATATCGGACACTGCCTTGCCCGCCTCTTCGGCATCCGACGAATAGATCCCGTCGGGCAAAAACGGCGTTATCTCTTCCGGCAGTCCCTCGAGCATTTCCGAGTATGAGTGCGGCATTTGTGTCTCTTCCTGCGCAAAAGCACGCAAGGTCAGTGCGCCTGTTGCCGCAATGAGCACGCAGAGAAAGAGCAAAACCGTCGTTTTTTTCTTCATATTTCTTACCTGCGCCGCAACGCACGGCGCTTGTCCTTGTTTTTTTCGGCTTAGTATATCTCTTATCCGAGCTCGAGGATCTCCCGCGCGTAGCCGATAATCTCGGTGATAAGCGGAACACAAAGCACGAATATTTCAAATTTACCCGCTGTTTCCACACCGGTCGCCGCCGCATTTTCTCCGCAGTCGCGGCATATCTGCGCAGTCATCTGCGCAAGGAGCGCGATGCCGAGCGCACGAAGCACGACTGTTGCATAATCGGTTATTTTTCCGTTTCCGCCGACAATCGCCTCTATCTGTGATATGACCGGTCCCACGGCGACGACCAGACTTCCGGTTATCATTACGACCGACGCGATCTTCACCGCAAAGGAAAGATTTCCGTTTACGGATCTCAGCACCATCCCCGCGCAAGTACTGACCAGTGCGAGCGCGCATATCTTTATCAGGAGCTCCATATATCGGCTCCGGGATCAGAATCCGAACACGGACTGAACCGTGCCGAACAATTCGCCTATCTCTCCCACAAGCATCAGCATCACAACCACTATTCCCGCTATGGTAACGAACATTGCCTGCTCGTCCCTACCCGATTTATTCAAAATTGCCGATGCAACCGAGACGAGAACCCCAACACCGGCAATTTTGAGGATCAGACTTACATCCATTTGTTTTTTTCCTTTCACGTCGTTCTTTACAGGGGCGCCGCGTCTCATATAAGCAGTATTACCACTGCCAGCGCCCCCGATATACACAGAGTGGAGTTGAGCTTTTTTCTGACCGGCAGCTCCGCCGACAGCTTTTCCCTTCTTCCTTCGAGAAGCGAAATGTAGTAATCGCACTGCCGAAGCTGCTCTTCACGGTAGCTCTTACCGAAAACCTCCGAGAAATTCTCAAGGATCCGTGCAGTCTCGGTGTCGTATATACCGCACTGCGAGACAAGCTCACGGATATCCCGCGGTGTTTGTGCGCCGCGGAAGCCGCACTCGCACAGCAGTTCCGCGTCGCATCTTGAAAGGATATCGCCCAAGGGCAGTGAAAAGCAGTCTATCTGAAGCTTTATATAGCGCAGAAACGCGATAAACGCGTCTGTCTGCTTCAGCGTCCCTGACGCTTTGCCGTTGAGCATATACGCGCCGCAGACGCCGCTAATAACCATTATGAGCGCACCGAATATTCTGTAAAACCGCATCGGCATCCCTCCATTCCGTAACGGTATATCTGTAATCGGCAGCAAAGGCTTCACGCTCGATTCCGACGTACGCGCCGAACACACGCGCATCGTGCAACATCCTTATTCCGGTCCTGCAGAGCAGTCCCTCCACGCTCGAGGCGTGTGCGGAGGCAACGAGCGGGACCCCGCAGTTCTGCGCCGCGATTATCGCCTGTGCCTCACCCACGTCTCCTATCTCGTCACATATCATGAGTTGGGCGTTCATCGTCCTCGCCGCGATCTCAATACCGAGAGGACGCGGATAACCTGAAAGGATGTCAAGGCAGAGCCGCCCGTCCGAAAGCGGGAACGAAAGCTCCCCGCGTGTGTCTATAACGCACACTCTGCGCGGATTATCTCCACCCGCCATAGCCGCCGCAACCCCGCGCAGAAGCGTGGTTTTTCCCACGCCGGGCGGAGAGTACACGAGCACCCCGCGCGTACCGCCGTACTCCCGCAAAAGGCGGCAGACCGGCGCACCCACGTTACGCAGACCGGACGGTATGCGGATGTTCATCGATGAGACGTCATACACTCCGAGCACTCTGCCGTCCTCAAGCGACGCTCTGCCGCAGATCCCGACCCTGATACCGTCGGGAAGTGTTATGTATCCGCAGTTTATCGTATCGCTGTGCGCATAAAGCGAATTGTCGCACAGTGCTGCGAGGACCTTGTCCATCTCCGCGCGGCAAAGCCGCCTTCCGAGCATCACGTTTCCCCTTTGAGTACTTAAGGACACCGCCCTGTCACACCGCAGGCGGATCTCTTCGATCCTTCCGCACCCCGACGCCGAGGCACGCCGTATTTCCTCACAGAGTCCGCAAGGCAAAATTGCCTCGAGAGACTTCGGAATGACCTCACGGCATACCGAAGTATTTATCGTCACCGCCATTTTTTATCCTCCCGTTTTTTGTTGCCTCTGCTCCGTTCTGTAAAAATTATATTACGCCTGTGCACCGTATATGACTGAAAGCCGTAAACACTTGATCCAACTTTGATTGCAAGATCATTCAAAATACGGCACTTTTTTACCGTTGCCGTCACAATATGTAGTGTCGTTCATGTTTAGTTCATAGTTTTTTAATAATATGTTGTTGTATATTGGTAGCATATATGATAGAATTACCGTGTATTATTGTAAATACATACTCTTGGAGGTATATAATGTTTTTTAACAAGAATGTTCGTCCTGCTTTCGCAGGTGCACCCGGGATGGACAAGCACTCACCGGAAAGAAGAACTACCGAGG
>JBJDZF010000212.1:0-15917 GCA_051867855.1 Eubacteriales bacterium | reverse complement strand
TGTGGTGTTAAAAACCTGAACGTAGTAAACACTTATATATGCAGTACGGTAAGTGGCAGCCACAACCCAAAGATAGGTGTGATCGCGGGGCAGATATACATGGCTAAAGAGCAAACCATGTTCATAAAGAACATCCATACTCACGGTATTATTGCTCCCAAGTACGGAGAAACAAAGAATGATGCAAGAGTAAGCGGCGTAATAGCGCTGACTACAAATAACGCCAACGGTACTATGATATTTGAAAACCTCGTGTCCGACGTTGATATTACGTCTAATTACACCGCAGGCGGGGTTATCGGAATGGATAACTCGACCAAGGGTACGGGCGCTAAGATGATCTACAATAACCTCGTGAACTACGGAGACCTTACTCTAAGCGGAACGAGTACATCCACCACTGCGTATGTCGGCGGTGTTCTGACCTCTTGCGATTGCGCAAACCCTGAAGTATATGAGATAAACAACTGCGCGAACTACGGTAATGTCAAAAACGAGTATACCGACAAGGGATTTGCGGGTGGTATTCTTGCATACTATGCAAAGCCCATCAAGATGAACAACGTTCTTAATACGGGAACGGTCGTTGGTCTTACCTGTGACCCCATCATAGGCGGAATCAAGTCTGATAAGACCTGTGAAACTCCCGTGGTGACCAACGCATACACCACTACCGACGCGGCAGGCTTGTATGCGACCAAAGTTGCGGACGCGAGCGTTAAGGGGGCAAACGCGCTGGCGGGGCTCACGGGGTTCAGCGGCTGGCTCGTAACGAATGAGTACCCCGTTCCCTCAAGAATGACGGGCTTCCTTTCGGGTGACTTTAAGTATGCGAGCGTTCGTCTTGCGGCAACGCAGGAAACCGCTGTTACGAACGGTAAGATCAAGGTGAGGCTTATAGGAACGGTTGATTCTCTTGAATACGCAAACGCGGGCTTTGACGTAAAGGTCGACAGTGCGGCAACAGAGGGAAAAAACACAAAGACCGTATTCAGGGCAATTTGCTATTCAGACGGAGAAGCTGAAGCATACGAAAACTATTTCAGCCCCTACGTATATGCCATAGAGCTTGGTGAGATATCCGCAACGGGAACAGTAGTTATCGAAGCGACCGCATTCACGACAGGTCTCGACGGTGCTAAGGTATCCACAGCGAAGTATACGGTGACATACACCGACGGAGCTTTAGTATCCGCTGTTGTAAGTCAGTAAGGCTTAACGAAAATCTCTAAGAAGGACGATTGGTGATTGATATGAAAAAAGTATTTGAAGCTCCCAAGATAGACCTTGTGGTGATCGCAACCAACGATATCATGAACCTGCAAAGCTCGGAGAGCACACAGGGCGAATTCTTGGATTACAATGATCTGATCACATCGGTGTTACCGTGAGACGGGAGGGCAGAAAAATGAAAAAAATAATATCTTTTATTCTAATGCTCACCATGCTTGCTTCCTGCGTGGTATTTACCGCCGCTGCAGGAGCAGATACTGCCCCAACGGTTTGGGACGGGACGAGTTCAACAACGTGGTATGAGGCTAAGGGTGAAGATGGCAAATATCATATTTCAACTGCGGCGGATCTTGCGGGATTTGCGTCTCTGGTAACAGGAGGAACAGATTTCCAAGGCGAAACGGTTTGTCTGGATGCGGATATTTATCTCAATGACATTACAGATTATAACTCGTGGACTAAAGAGACCTCGGGTTTGAACTCTTGGCCTGTTATCGGTAATGGTACAAATTATTTCCAAGGAAGCTTTGACGGTCAGGGTAAAACTATATACGGAATGTATATAAACTCTGATAGTACCACTCAAAAGGGATTGTTTTCCATCATTGGCGGAGCTCATACAAATGATGTTTCCGTAAAAAACCTCAATTTAAAGCAGGTGTATATTTGCCCGGCGGTTGATACAGCAGATAGCTACAAAATCGGTGCACTTGTGGGACAAATCTATACCAACGATGGTGGCAGCTCCGGAGACGGCAATACGATCACAGTTGAAAATATTTATGTTTGCGGTATTATAAAGCCGGTACATTTAACTTCAACGAAAAATCTTAATGCTGCCGGTATATGTGGGTATATGAATTTGAGTAATACCAAAACAGATACAACTAAAGCATCAAATGCTATTTTCAGAAATTGTGTTGTGGATGTTGACGTAAGTTGCGAGTTGGGCGAAGGTATGACTGCCATTAAATATGTTGCGGCAGGAATAATATCCAATGATACCAATAATGCAACAACGGTCGGTATGAATAATACCGTCTTGGAGAACTGCATAAATATCGGAGACATGGGAACCGCTGACACGGGTGCTTCCAGTGCCTCTGGTATTATTGGGTTCAGTTCTAAGGCAACTTCTGTGACGATCAGAAATTGCGCCAATTTCGGAAACATTTATGCCCATGGAACAGGAGTTTCCGGCAGTGGAGATTCGGCAGGCGGAGCAATAGCCTATAAAAATGGTGGTACTCTTACGGTAGAAGGATTTTATCATGAAGGTGAGATAAAAGATGGAGTTAAGTACGAAAGAGACGGCATTGTTTTGGGTAATGATAAAACTGCAACTTTTAACAAAACCGATATCTATGTAAAAAGTGGAGTTTCCGCAACGTACACGCAGGATGCTACCGCAGTCGATACCGCTAAGCTTGATATGTTTGAAAACGCTTATACTGACGTTAAGGGACTTACAACTTACGTCAATGCCGATGCAAAGGTTGTGAAGCTGTTGACCGCTTGCGGGGCTTCCGTAAAGGAGATAGGAATGTCCGCAATTCAGATGTCCACGGATAATACGGCTATCCGCTTTATCTCCAAGCTTGACTCACTGGAGTATTCTGAGATAGGCTTTGAGATTAAGGCAACCGAGCAGGGTAACGTAATCAAGAGAGACTCTACCACGGCGTATAAAAGCATCAGCGCTCACAGCGAGCACGCCGGTTTGGCGGAATATTCCGCAGAGGATTTCGGCGCGGAATATTTGTGCGTTGACGGTGTTAATAACCTTCCCACTACAGGAACGGTAACGCTTTACGTAAGGTTTTATACTCTTTCACTCGACGGCGAGACCACAGCTTACCCCGACGGTGACGGAAAGTGGTATAAGATCACCATAAAGGACGGCGCCTATCAAGGCTACGAAAAGGTTGAAATAAGCTAATAAAGAGAGGAAAATTGCTATGAAAAATAATAAGATAAAGCTTATTGTTATTCTTATGGCGTGTGTCATGTGCTTGAGCATTGCTTTTGTTTCTTGCAGAGAAGATGAAAGCCAAGGTCCAGACACTACTCCAGCCACCTCCGCTGACAACAGTACGGGTAGTGATACGAACGCGGATACCGGCTCTGACGACACAGAAGCCGATGATACAGGCTCTGACGACACTACGGGTGGAGCTGATACCTCAAAGATCGTCGTGGGTGACGATAACGGAGGCGACTACAATAAGCCTAATCCCATATATTGATAAAATTTGATACTGCTTTATAGCTTTTCGTTATAAGTACAATGCCCCAACTGATTATCTTAATCAGTTGGGGCATTGTTATAAAGCCCGACGTTACGAACATCCATCAGGAGCATTTCTGTCATATGGCGATTTCTTGATCAAAGTCTTATTATTCTTTCCTCGGGTACGCTGAAGATAAGCGTATCGGAGCTGTTTTCGGTAAGGACAAGGCGAGCGCTCTGTGAGGTGAATACCAAATTCTGAACGACGTTTCCGTTACCCGAAATAACTACGTTGCCGTCAACGATGTTTCCCATGAGAATGTTTTCATCGCCCTCAATGATGATGGAGTCGCCTGAAGAGTGGCTTACTGTATTGTCGATAACGCGGTTTTTGTTTCCGCATATCCAAAGGGAGGTGCAGGGGGCTTTTGTGATATGCTTTTCCGTATTCTCCTTCGCGGTGGGCTCATAGTACCAGAATACTCCCGCATAGTCAAGGAGCGAGTTTCTGATAAGGCTGTTGTTTACGTTCCTGAACATTACCGCTGCGGTCTTTTCCGGTGTGCAGTCCTCTCTGAACGATCCGCCGTTACGAACAAAATGGCAATCCTGTATTTCCACATTGTGTATTATCCCATTTGTGCCGTCAAGCAAAAATCCAAAGGCAGGCGTGTCTGCCACTATCAATTTGTCAAATCTCGCGTAGTAGGCCGCGGAGGGTGCAAACATAACGCCCATATAACAACCGTCAGTGTTTATTCCTTCAAATCGGCAGGCGTCGATCTTGGCGCTCTCTGCAGCGTAAATTCCGCAAGCCAAGCCGCAGAAGGATAGCTTTGAGAAATGGCATTGGTCGGAACGAACGTTCGTGAACGCAAGACCTGAGGACGATATGGGAAGCTCGGGAACATAAAGAGGACGGGTGTCCATGCCTATACAGTCTCCGTAAATTCCAATATCGCTGATTATGTTGCCGCCGATAGTTTGGCTTCTTCCAAGCAAGATGGCGGGAAAATCCTTACCCTGAAGGCGGAGCTTTGTTCCGTGATGGGCTTCAAAAACGCCGTTGGGGTCGGATGGATACCCCCAGATCTCCCCCGAAAGCCTTACGCAAGGCGTGTCAATAACTATGGGGGCAGAAATATCGTATCTCGCGTTGGAAAGGCGAACAGATCCGCCGCGAGCGGTCAAAGCCTGCAATTCTTTTGCAATTCCCGCAGTGCCGTCCTTTGAAACGTAGGGATGCTCCTCGCTTCCTTCACCTGTTGCCGTCAGATCCTCCTCGCATCTTGCGGGAGACGGATAAAAAGTATTATAGGGAGTTCTGTGGTAATTGCTTTCTATGACCCTTGAGATAAGTCCTGCAGCTTTGTTGTTTTCGGGAAGAGAGGGAAAATCGTATATTGCATCGGGATATATCTTGCGAACGGCAAGGGCAGATCCTCGGTTTGTTAGCTCGGTGATGGACCAGCCCCAAATGTTTATCCACTTGGAGGTGTCTATCATATTGAGTCCAAAGGAAAAGTTACCTGTATCTATCTGAGGCTTGCCCGTGTAACCCAGTGGGACGAAGTTAGCCTTATGGGTGTGTCCGAAGGCAACGGCGGCAATATCATTTCTTTGCTTGAGAAATTCGATAAGCTCAGTATCCTGCGAATGGAAATAATGTCCGCAGAGAATGACTGTCTTTCCGTCAGCCGAGTCGCAAGCTGTCTTGATGAATTCTATATCCGCATTTTGGTACTTATGAGGGCGGGAGGCGTTGCTGTAAACGTCAACCATAATAAACAAGAAATTATCAACGGCAACGGTGTATTGACGGGGATTTCCCGTGATCCTCATATAATCATCATTTGGGTAATTCTCGTGATTTCCCGGAAGGAAATATACGGGGAATGGTAATTTCTTTAAATGCTTAAGTATAATTGCTTCAAGATTTTCGGGCTTTTCGTGAGAAACGTCTCCAAGTAGAAGTAGGGCATCAATGGGAGTTTGGCGGTGTTCTTCTATCAGCAGATCCGTAAAAATGTCCATTCTTTTGTCGGCTGGCTCGTTATAGTCGTAAACAAGACCATACTTATCCGTTGGAGGGGTATCGGCGCTGTAATGAAGGTCGGAGGCGAGAATAATTCTTGAGCTTTTCATATAAATCTTCCATTCTCTGATTCAAAAAATTACATTATAATTATATCACATCCATAAATATATTACAATGTAAAATTCAAAATATCATGCGATCAACGAAGATTTTCAATATAATAAGGATAACGGAAAGCTCTTTTCCGATCATTCGGAATTATTTCTTCTCAGCTCGCTTGGTGAGTAGCCGAAAAAGCCCGAAAATGCCTCGGAGAAGGTGAATGGGGAGTCATATCCTACCGACACGGATATTTCCTTTATCAGCATATCTGTGCCCAGTATCAGATCTCTCGCTTTGTTCATACGCAGCTCAAGCAGATAGCGTTTCGGCGTAATCTTGAATTTATTTTTAAAAATCCTGCAAAAATGCTTTTCTGAAATATATAAATAATTCGCAACGTCATTCATGGTAAGATTTCGGTAGTAATTGTTCTCGATAAATTTTTTTGCTTTCTCCGCATGACTCAACGAATGCTCGGCGTTAGGTATCTTTAAAACGGAAAGCACTGCCAAAAGGGCGCTTATGGCGCATTTTTCCGATGTAGTCTCAAATGCTTCCTTCAACGTCTTTTCCAAGTATATATAGTCAACTTCGGATGCGATGTGAAAGTAGGAGAGCTCTGTTGTGGGGATATTGAAGAGATTCAGTATTTTTTCCGTGTTGTTGCCCGAAAAGCATATCCAAAAATGCTCGTAGCCTTCGCTTACGCTGAAGCTGTGGACTACCTTAGGTACCGTGATAAACACCGTACCGCGTGAAAGAGTCTGATTGCAAAAGGAGCAATTTCCCGATATAATGAAATGTATTATATAGATATCTCTCACTCGGATGGGAACGGTTTTAGGATTAGGAAGGACTGAATGACCAAACTCAACAATATGCAGGTCAGGGTCGCAAAAATCATAGTAGTGCTTGTGCTTCTGAATTTCTAAAAACATATATTATCACCCTGAAAAATTATATCAACAACAGGTGTGATTGTCAAGAATAAATGCGCGTTTTTGCTATGTAACGTAACAGAAGTATCTGATACAATATAGGTAATAAAAAGTATTGGAGGGCAAAATGAATTATTATATTAAGGATTTTGGTGCAATAGGGGACGGCAAAACGCTGAATACCTCTGCCATACAGGCGGCGATAGACAAGTGTTATGAGGACGGTGGCGGAAGAGTTGTAGTTTCCGACGGAACCTATATGACGGGCACTATCGTGCTTAAGGACAACATCGATCTGCATTTTGAGGCAAACGGAAGGATATTAGGATCTCCGAATTGCGGATTATACGTGGATGTTGAGGATACGAGCAGGCGGCGCGACCTGTGGGCGAAAGTCAAAGAATACGGCGATTATCCCGATTTTGACAAAAAGCACGTAAACAAGGATCTGCTCCCAAGGTTCAGAGGCTCTGCTCTCATTGTTGCGGATGAGGCAAAGAATATTTCCATAACAGGTAAGGGGGTAATCGATGCAAACGGCGATAAGTTTATTGAAAAGGTGGAGGATCCCGCGGGACATATCCCTTATCAGCGCATAGATATACCCACTCCGCCGAGAGTGGTGTTCCTTACGGGATGTAAAAACGTGCTCGTGGAAGATGTTACGATGGTAAATCAGCCGGGGGGCTGGTCCTATTGGATTCATGACTGCGACTTTGTTACTGTCGATAGGATAAAGATACTCGCGAGGTTGGATTATCCCAATAACGACGGCGTGCATATAAACTGCTCAAGAAACGTTACTGTATCAAACTCTTGTATTATCTGCGGAGACGACTGCCTTGTGGTCAGGGCTAACAGCATTTCCCTTGAGGAGAATAAGGTATGCGAGAAGGTTACTATAACGAATTGCAATTTGACGAGTCACGCATGTGGTATACGCATAGGATGGCTCAATGACGGAGTTATAAGAAACTGTACCTTTTCAAATCTTGTAATGACAGATACAATATTGGGAATTTCCGTATATCTTCCTGAGTCTCGTCCATCCGATTACGGCAGGGAAAGCACGTTGATAGAAAACTTAAGTTTTAACAATATTGTAATGGACAATATTTTTTCATATCCCATACGCATCGAGTTGTCGGATTGCGAGACAACTCATGTTGAAGGAATACGCAATCTGTATTTTTCGGATATACACTCCAGAGGTCTCCGTATGCCTTGGATAACGGGAACCAAAGCCTGTCCTCTTTACAATATAAGATTTTCAAGCAGTAGCTTTGAGGTGATAGAGCCTCCTACAGATGAGTATCTTGAAAGCTTGGGGATATTGAACTGGAAGACTCCCGAGATGCCCTCGGTGGTGCTCAAGCACATCAAGGGGTTGTGCATTGACAGTACGGAGTTTATATCATATTAGAATATTATTTTGAGGTAAAATATGAAAGACCCGATTAAAGAACTACCAACATTTACATACAGGACCTATAAGGGCGGAAAGCTTATGAGAGAGTTCTTGGGAGAGCCAAACGCCGAGGATACCTTTCAGCCCGAGGATTGGATATCGTCATTTGTTGCGGCTAAAAACAGAGTCGTTATTGAAAACGAAGGTATAACACGCGTTATCAGTGACGGCAAAGAAAGATTAATTACTGACGTAGTGGATGCAGATGATTTTGGTCAGGGACGAAAGGAAAGCGGTGTGCTTATCAAATTTCTTGATTCCGCGGAACGTCTTGGAATACAGGTACACCCAACAGTGGAATTTGCAAATAAATATTTCTCATCTCCATTTGGGAAGACCGAGTGCTGGCATATATTGGGGACCCGTTCTATTAACGGGCAAGAGCCTTGTATATATATGGGCTTTAAGGAGCATGTAACAAGAGAAATATGGAAGGATCTGTTTGAACGTCAGGATATCGAAGGTATGCTTGCTGCCATGCACAAATTTACGGTTAAAGATGGGGACACTATTTTGGTGAGGAGCGGTACGCCCCACGCGATCGGCGCCGGTTGCTTTATGCTCGAAATTCAAGAGCCCACCGATTTCACCATGCGAGTGGAGAAAACTACCGTTGCGGGAGAGGTTCTTACGCCCATGCAGATTCATTACGGTATCGGCGAGGATGCTATGCTTGATTGTTTTAACTATGATATGACGGATCGGGAACAGGTTAAAAAGAGCGCATTCTTATCTTCCGAATGTAAGGACGGAGTAACAGAGCTTGTGAGATATGACGATACCTCCTGTTTTGCCCTGAAAAGATTCAAGCGTGAGGAGTACAGTATATGCAGCGAGTGCTTTTTGACAGTTATCGTGATAGGTGACGGCGGAAAATTATGCTATGATGGAGCAGAGGAGAACATTAAGAGAGGGGAGAAGTATTTCATTCCCGCAAATACGTCGGTAAAATTTTTAAATACCGAGGCGATAATCTGTTATCCGCCAAAGTGCTGAGTCAAAAGGTAATCGCATCTGAACCTCTATTGCCTCAATATTTTTTAATAATACGTGTATTTTATATTTGATCAAAATACCGGTCAATTCGGTCGCAGATCACAGCTTGCTGTAAGAAGAGATCGCGATGCTTTTTTCAATCATTTTGATGTGGCATCTTTTTTGGTCACACACCACAAATTAAGCATCTAAAAAGATGCCGTCCGAAAAAACGAGGACTTCCGCAAGGGAGGCGTAATTGAGGGAAATAATGCCATCAATCAACGGTTTATAAAATGAAAGTCGCCGAGAATAACGGCGACCTTCCCGAAAGTTATTCCTTTGTTTCTGCCGATAAGCCAAACGCGGTAATTACCGCCGACCATCTGATAGGAAAGAGGGTGCCTGTTATTCCGGAAAAGAATGTGCCCGGATTCAAACATAAACTGATTAATTAATAATCTGGGGAAAATATGAGAATACGGTCCGTTGACTTTTTGCTCAACATCTTAAAGCTGTGAGTTGATATCCGGATTGTCAGGTAAAACGTTTGTCAGAACTTTATACCGCGCATAAGCCCATCTTTTGGTCATTATCCGCGTAGCTTCAGTGCGATGTCGGGGTAGTTGGTTATAATGGCATCAGCGCCGCTTTCAAGAACAAATTTTATATCCTCCTCGGTGTTCGGCGTCCACGTATGCACGCGTATCCCGAGCTTGTGACAGTTCAGTACATAATCTTCAAGAAGGCGTATCTGATTAAATCTCGGGTGTACGGCGCGGGCGCCTATGTCAAGGCTGTAAGTCCAGGGACTCAGCATATTAAATCCGTAAAGCGGTGCGATGAACGCAGAGGGACAGACCTCTTTCATGCGCTGTAATTGAAAATGGTCAAAAGAGGAATAAATTATCTTTTCTCTCATTCCGTGGCGCTCCGCGACAATATCACAGGCGCGTGAAATATCAGGGTCTGCGGATTTTATTTCCACATTTACTACCATGTCAAGCGGAGCTATAAAATCGTAGACTTCGTCGAGTGTGGAAATTTTAACGCCCTTTCTCTGACCGTCATAAAAATGATATCCGAAGTCAAATTGTTTAAGCTCTGCAAGTGTATACCCGCTGACCGCTCCCTGTGCGTTTGATGTGCGGTCTATCTTTTCGTCATGCAGTACAACGACTTGACCGTCAGAGGTAAAGTGCACGTCAAGCTCGATACCGTCAGCGCCCATTTTTGCCGCGAGTTCAAAGGCTTCCATTGTGTTTTCGGGGGCATATCCGCTTGCTCCGCGATGCGCCCAGACCAGTGTTTTTTCGGTAATCGTATCCATATTACACGCCCTTCCTTCTCAAAATTTATTATACAGTCTCCGTGCTTTTTTTCGTCTCATGCCCAAAAAGCGGACAAAAACTATCTGCTGTTTTAGCGGTGCAAATATTATTTGTACCGGTCAGGAAAGGGAGAAACATCCCGAAAAAGGCATTTCTCCCATAATACAGAATCATTTCAGTGATTTTACGAATGTCTCGATTCGTTCCAGCGCCTGTGTAATATGTTTAATCGAGTAAGCGTAAGAGATACGCGCAAATCCTTCGCCGTCCTTACCGAAAGCGGTTCCGGGAATGATGGCGCACTTATAATCGTAGAGGAGTCTTTCGCAGAATTCCTCGCTTGAAAGCCCGAAGGACGAAATCTTCGGAAAGATATAAAACGCGCCCTGCGGCTCGAAGGATTCGATCCCTATGCTCTTGAGTCCGTTATATATATAGCGGCGGCGGCGGTTGTATTCATCGACCATGGACTTTATGTCCTCGTCGCCGTTTTTGAGCGCCTCGACTGCGGCAAGCTGCGAGGTCGTAGGAGAGCACATGATGGCGTACTGATGTATTTTCAGCATTTGAGATATCAGCGGTGCGGGCGCGCAGACGTAACCGAGGCGCCAGCCGGTCATGGCGTATGACTTTGAAAATCCGCTGGCGACAATCGTCCTCTCCCACATTCCCTCAAGAGAAGCGATGGATGTATGATTATCTCCGTATGTCATCTCGGCATAGATCTCATCCGAAAGAATAACGATATTCGTATCTCTTAAAATACGTGCAATCTTTTCAAGGTCATCGGCATCCATTATTGCGCCGGTAGGATTGTTGGGGTAGGGGAGTACGACCATTTTCGTGCGCGGGGTTATTGCCGCCTTCAGAACCTCAGGGGTCAGCTTGAATTTATCCTCGAATTTAGTCTCCACAATAACCGGGACTCCGCCGCAGATCTTCACAAGAGGAGCGTAGCACACAAAGCAGGGAGTGGGTATTATCACCTCATCGCCCGGCTCGATGACGGAGCGCAGTGCTATGTCTATCGCCTCGCTTCCGCCGACGGTCACGATGACTTCGCTTTTCGGGTCGTATGAGATTCCGAAACGGCGCGTCAGATAGTTGTTTATCTCGGTTCTCAACTCAAGCGTTCCGGAGTTTGCGGTATAATATGTTTTTCCTTTCTCGAGACTTTCGATTCCCGCCTCGCGTATATGCCAAGGGGTAACGAAGTCCGGCTGTCCCACCGTCAGGGCAACCACGTCATCCATCCCGTCAATCAGGTCAAAAAATTTGCGTATGCCTGATTTTTCGGTCTTCACGACAACGTCGGAGAGTACCTTACCGTAATCTATCATCAGTTGCAATTTCCTCTTTCATCAATAAATTCACTTTCACCGTACACAACACCCTTGTCCTTGTATTTGTGGAGGACAAAGTGAGTAGCCGTTGATATGACCGAGTCTATGGTTGCCAATTTCTGTGAGACGAAGAAGGCGACCTCTTTCATGGTTTTTCCCTCGATAAGTACAGACAGGTCGTAGGCTCCCGACATCAGGTATACCGCCTGTACCTCCGGATAATTGAAGATCTTTTCGGCGACGCGGTCAAAGCCCTTATCGCGCTGTGGCGTCAGCTTTACGTCGATCATTGCGCTTACGCACTCGCGGTCGGTCTTTTCCCAGTCGATGATTGTTTTGTAGCCGAGAATCGTGCCGCTTTTCTCGTATTCATCTATTTCTCGGTCGATGGTTTCTTTGTCGCTGTCGAGCATTACGGCGAGTTGCTCGGACGACAGACGCGCGTCGTTCTCAAGGAGCCTTAGCAAACTGTTATCCATATGTTTGATTCCTTTCGATGTAATTTCATTGATGTTTTCTCATTTTTGCGATATTTTCGTATGAAAGACCGTACTTTTCCGCGATGTCACGCGCATAGCTCTTTCCGTCCGGCTTTGCGCGCACGATCTTAAATGATCGCTTGCCCTCCTCGATCCCCGCCACAAGGGTATCTATCTTAACACCACCCTCGGGCTTTGTACGCTCGTTTATCGCGTCAATCTCGGCGGCAAGCTCGTGCAGGTGAGTAGAGAACAGGCAACGGCAACCGACAAGGCTGAAGCCCGCGAGAACCTCCGAGGCAATGTATGACGCCTCGAAAGAGCCGGTGGAGGAGAGTGATTCATCAAGAAGCACGAGACTCCTGTCCGTAACCGCTTCGAAGATCTCCACGAGTCTCGCACATTCCTCTCCGAGACGCCCTTTGTCTATCGTGTCGTCGGCACCCGTGGGGAAGTGTGTGAATATGGCGTCTGCTATGCTTATGGTCGCTTTTTTTGCGGGGATGAAAAGTCCGAGCTGCATGAGCGCCTGTGCAATTCCGACCGCGCAGGTTATGACGGATTTTCCGCCTCTGTTGGGACCGGTAAGCACATATATGAGCGCGTTGTCGGTATTGAATTCGATGTCGTTTTCGACTATCTCATCATCGATTTTGAGCGCCACGCAGGGATTGTAAAGCCCGTAAGCACAGAACACCTTTTCGTCACCGTCGGGGATTTCGGGCTTGCAGAGGTCACATTCCCGCGCCATAAGTGCACGCATGAACTCTGTACCTTTTACAAGAAATTCGATTTCCGGCATAAGATTGAGCAAAAAGTCCGTGTTTTCGAGCACATAGCTCTGTACGATCTTTTTCCACGAGCGCAGAGACTGTTTGTATACCTCATTTATCGCCGAATTGAACGCCAGAGACAGTGCCGTTTTCTGATTTTCCGACTGCTTTTTGCCGAACGGAACAAGACTTGCTATGCAGGTATACTCGTCGTCCTTGAAGTTGAGCCGCAGTATCTTTTCGATGACGTCGCCCGAACGGAAGGATTCGGGATTTATCGAGAGCACTCCGGCGCTTGACGGGCGCAGCTGAGCGTCGAGGTTTACGCCGATGGTCACGCTTTTTATATCCCTGACCCGCGTTGTAAGCTCGGAAAGCTTGGCGTTAAGCTCCGCGTAGTACTCGCTGTCGACAAGCTCACGTATTCTGTCGGCAAGCATACGGAAGGATCTGCTTCTCAACTTTTCGCGTATGGGGGACAGACCGGAATCAAGCGTTTTAATACTGGAAATATACAGCTCGATCTCCGTTATGCTCTCGAGATATGACGATGTGTCTCCGTTATCCGCCTCAAGCCGACGAAGCTCCATGATATCGGAGAGTATCGGCACGAGCCTGTTGAGTGTTGCGGGGATCTCCGGGCAGAGCAGCATATCTCCGAACACATCCATACGGTATTTTATAACGCTCGGGTCGGTGGTAAAGTATTCGTCAAGCTGGCTGTTTTTGAGGTTGAATATTTCAAGCAGTCCCAGCTCCTCGAGAACATACATATTTATATCCGGTTTGTCCTCGCCGGCATAATGTCGGCTTTGCGACTGTGCATCGGGATATATGAGACTGAAATTTGTAAATTCGTTGTTCATATTTCTATGCGGGCTGTAAGGAAGCGCCGCCGCCTTTCGTTTCTGATAGCTCCTTTTTCTGATTTACAGAAGCGAGCTTCGGATAAACAGGAAATAAGCAACCGTTGCCGCCGCCTGAAGAAGTATTATGAGCGGAATGCCGACCATAAATTTTATGTGTTTTGTTTTATGTCTTATGACAAGCATGGTCAGAAGCATTGCGACCGATCCTCCGAGGGCGCTCAAAAGCAACAGAGTGGATTCTCTCGTGCGGTGCTTTGGCAGGCGTTTGGCGGCAATTTTGTCATAACAGCAGACGATCACAGAAACAAGAGATATTGCTGCAAGGTATATAAGCACCGCAATCTGATATATTGTCATTGCTTGGGCGCTCCTTTCTTTGATCTGCTTCACTTGTCGTAAGTGAGCAGGGAGATTTTCGGTGGGAATCAGTTCTTTTTTACGAAGCTGTCCTTAAGTCCGACGATCCTGTTGAAGGTGTTTTCATACTTTGTATCCTTACAGAAGTATCCGTCTCGCACGAACTGGAACTTCTCTCCCGGGGCGGATGTAGCGAGAGCAGGTTCCACCTTTGCGTTTTCGCGGATGATGAGAGAGTCGGGATTGAGGTAGTCGTTGTAGGTTTTGTCCTCGGGAATGTCCGCGACGTTTTCAATGGTAAAGAGCTTGTCATAGAGCATGAGCTTTGCGTCGCAGGCGTATTCTGCGCTGAGCCAGTGTATCGTACCCTTGATCTTTCTGCCGTCGGCGGGATTGCCGTTTGCAGTCTCAAGGTCTGCACTGCAGCGTATTTCGACAAGATTTCCGTCGCTGTCCTTCACGACCTCGTCGCATTTAATGATATAAGCTCCCATAAGTCTCACCTCTCCGCCGGGCTTGAGACGGAAGAATTTGGGGGGCGGAAGCTCCGCAAAGTCCGACTCGTCGATATACAGCTCACGCGTAAAGGGAAGCGCGCGGGTGCCGGCTTCCGGGTTCTGCGGATTGTTGGGCAGCTCGAAATATTCGGTCTTGTCCTCGGGATAGTTGGTGACAACCACCTTTACCGGTCTTTCGACGGCTATGCGACGGGGTGCCGAGGCGTTGAGCTCCTCCCTTATTGAGTGCTCGAGCATTTCGATGTCGACAAGGCTGTTCGCCTTTGAAATTCCCGCGCTTCGGATGAAATTGAAAATAGACGACGGGGTGTATCCGCGGCGGCGCAGGGCGCAGATGGTGGGCAGGCGCGGGTCGTCCCAGCCGTCTACCATCTTGTTTTCCACAAGGTAGCGCAGATATCTCTTCGACATGACTGTATTGGTCACGTTGAGGCGCGCAAATTCTATCTGACGGGGTTTGGGGTCAAACCCGATGTTGTCCACGACCCAGTTGTAAAGCGGTCGGTGATTTTCGAATTCGAGCGAACAGAGCGAGTAGGTCACACCCTCAAGCGCATCCTGTATCGGGTGCGCAAAGTCATAAAGCGGATATATGCACCATTTGTCGCCCTGACGGTGATGCGAAGCGTGAACTATGCGGTATATGGCAGGGTCGCGCATATTTATATTGGGCGAGGACATATCTATCTTTGCCCGCAGGGTACGGCTGGCGTCGGGAAATTCACCGTTTTTCATCCTCTCGAACAGGTCGAGGTTTTCTTCCACACTGCGATCGCGGTATGGACTGGGACGCCCCGGCTCGGTAAGAGTTCCGCGGTATTCCTTCATCTGCTCGGGCGAGAGATCGCAGACATATGCCTTGCCGTCCTTTATGAGCTTGACGGCAAATTCGTAGCATTTGTCGAAGTAATCCGAGCCGTAGAAAACGCCTCCGGTCGGTTCTGCACCGAGCCAGAGCAGGTCGTTGTAGATCGCCTCAACGTACTCGTTATCCTCCTTGGCGGGATTTGTGTCGTCGTATCGGAGGTTGAAAAGTCCGCCGTATTTTTTGGCAGTTTCCACGTTTATCATTATCGCCTTTGCGGAACCGATGTGCAGGTATCCGTTCGGCTCCGGGGGAAAACGTGTGTGTATCTTTTTATGCGGGTCGCGCGCAAGGTCGGCGTCTATTTCGTCGTGTATAAAGTTATTCAATATTTCTTCCATAATAATCTCCATGCCGCCACAGGCGGCTCAAATAAATATTGAAATTGCTCGTATTTG
>JBJDZF010000211.1:0-15922 GCA_051867855.1 Eubacteriales bacterium | reverse complement strand
CTTCTCGCCCGAGCATTTATTCATGTTTTCGTTTTCCGCGTCTCCTGCGGGCTGTGGGCGCGCCGTGGGACATTTTAACGCGGGTTCAACCTCTCCCACTTCATCAAGCCGGACTTCGACCACGCTGTCAGCCTTGATATCCCTGAGCACTGCCGTATGCCTCGCCGAGCCGTCGCCCTTGAACGACAGCTTGTAAGCAATCGGCAGATATTTCGCTCCCGAATAAGTCACCATTTCAGAGTCGTTAAACTCCGGATGCCTGTACATTGCTGACTTCATCGAAACGTGCCTTGCAAGTTCGAGGAATTTTGTTCTGTCCATAATTTAGTTTCATTTAGTTTGAGATTAGTTTGAAATTCTCCGTACCACTTCGTTACCACCTTGTTACCACTTGTCACTTTCGAAATTGTCAGGTAGAATGGGGATTGTTACCACCGTACCACTTGTACCACCAGTTTGTCTCGCATACGCGAACGCTATTTTATTTCTGTTCTCCGTTCACGTAAAAACTCGTGAGCTAAATAAATATATTGTTTTTTGGTGGTACAGGTGGTAACAGTGGTACAATGCCCATCGCACCTGACTTTTTCTGATACCACTTTGTTACCACGGTGGTTACAAGGGAAGTTCATCTTCGGCATCTTGTACAATATTGTCGCTTATACCGTCATAAAAATTGTCCTTAATAGCTATGCACCTTTGGAGCTTGCTTTTTCCTACTCTTGTAGCAACGTCCATATGGTGATTGTCTTGCCGTTTGAGCAGTGACTTCGAAGATGCCCAATCAAGGAACGCAGTCGGGTTGAACCCTGCGTCCGAAATCGCTTCGTTGAACGACTTTCGAATGATGTAGATGTAGTCGTCGGAGATTTTTCCGTAGATAACCGAGTTCTCCGGGGTCTTTTCGTCCGTAACGAAGTTGTTGATATGCTCGCCGACCCAGCCGTACAGCCATTCAAGTGCGCGGGCATTGACATCGGCTTCCTGCTTTGTAGTCAGGAATGGCGAAACATCGTCAATCGTCAGTGCCGAATCAGCGTCTCCGAATACCCACATCGACGCGAGCTTGTCCGCAGCGAGTATCAGGGAAGCTGAAATCGCCTGCTTGTCGAGAATATCGGTCTTTGAGAATTGCTTGATGTAATCCGATACAAGATTCTTGGCAAGCTCCATGTTCTGTTGAAGCAGCCCGACGAAGTGCTGTCCGGCGAATCCGTAGTTTGAGAGCACTATGTCGACAGCATCGCGCGGATTCTCGAACAGTTTTATTCCTTTGCAGTCAATTTCAACAGTTCTGTTGATAGCTCCTGCGCCCGAATTAGCCCCTGTGATGGGCATTTCGCCTGTAGTAATGGTTGTATTCGCCCATGATGTAGAAGCCCTCAGACCGCCTGTTTTTGCGCCTCTGGTGCGCCCAGTGCCCTCTGCGAGCTTGTATATCAGCTCGTCGAACGATTTCCTGTCCTTGGCGATCTGAAGCTCGTCGATGAACAGCGGAATCGAATTCGAGGTAGCGGCAGCCATTTCAATACCAACATCGGTTGAGTTGAATGTCCTGAACAGCCCTGCCGACTTGTCCGGATTGCCCCAGACCGAGATAGCCGCCATCAGCGCGACGGTTTTTCCGGCTTCCGTGCCGCCCCAGAGGTGCAAAATGAAGTTGTTGGAATTACAGGGCTTGATTAAAACTGATGCAAACGAAGCGGCGAGCACTATCTGAAGCGCCTTGTTTTTCTGTCGTGCCTCTGCCATGCAGTCAACCCATCGCGAGTAGCTGCCCTTCTGCGAAACAGCATCGAAGATGTGTCTCTCGCATGGATCTCCATCATATTCGAGCTTGTCGACATACGGTGCGAACAGATTTTCTCCGACCCACCCGAGCCGCTTTGTCGAAACCGATTCGGGAATGGTATCATAGTTGAGATTTTCAACCCGCGTGAAATATTTCACCATCTGCTTTGCGTTCTCGGAGTCGATTCCGAGTCCCCACGCCGATAATTCAACAATTTTCGACGCAGTGGCGAGCATTGTACGCGGCACTACCTGATATTTCCAATAGTTCCCGCGCTTGAACGCGATTTCGAGCTGAACCTCTCCGGTGTCGATGTTCGTCAGCCGCTTAACCGGCATTATCGGATGCTCGCAGACGGTGATCGAGTTCCCGAACTGGTCGTGCCCGATTATACCGTCCGCGTCGTTGGCAATGTAGTCGCCGATTTCGAGTTCGAGCGGCTGACCGTCGAAGTTCGTAGTATTGCTCTCCGGCTTGCCGAGACCGTCCTTGCGCTTCATCTTGCGGTATTCGTTGAACTGCGAGGAGAAGTTGTTGATCTTGTACTTCTTAGCCAGTTTCGCGGTCATATCGCGGTATCGAAGTGTCTTGTAATCGTCTCCGCTGCCGTGTTCGAGAATCCACTCATGAGGGCGGGATGAATTCAGAAAATCTTCCTCTGTCCAATCGGGAATCGGCTCGAATTCGAGTGGGTCGTCGCGGATAACTCCGGAAAGTAATTCAGCCATGAAGCACCCCCACGAATGAGCGGATAGCCGCTTTCACATCGCCGCTGAAATCGCCGCCGTCCTCGATGAGTCCGAGCTGACGGTCGCACCACGCTTTCTGCAGCTCGACTTTCTTCGGGTCGTAGTGCTGTAGGGCATACTCGCCGAGCCACCGCCTGAACCGCCCTATGAGCTTGTAGGCTTGAAGATTGGCGCGCTCTCTCCTGATTTTGAGAATGCGAGCTTCTTCGTGTGCTATCCTCTCAGCGTCGATAGCGGCTTTTTCCTCATCGGTGAGGTTGTCGAGCTTGATTCCGAAGTCGTATGCGAGCCTGTCGACCGCAGCGTTGAAATTGCAGTCGAAGAGCTGCATCACGAACGATATTATATCACCCTTTGCGCCGCAGGTGAAGCAGTGGAAGAAGTCGTTATTGTAGCCGAGATTATCGTGCGTTCCGCCGTGAATCGGGCACGTAGTCCGGCGGTTTCTGCCGGGCTTGTGGTACATCGCAATGACGTCGGGCATAGTTATGTATTTTTTGATATATGCCGCCTTTTCGGCGGAATTCAGTGCTTTTGACATTTCATCACTCCCGAGGAGTCAATAATTCAACGATTCTCTTTCCTGTCGACCGCTTGTCGCAGAACAGGAAGTCGACATTGTAGGCGATATGTACGCGATATATACGCTCCATCAGGTCTTTCCCGGATATCGCGTATGGGATTTTTCCCTGCATAGGATTGTGCCATTGTGCAACGTCCTTGATTCCCTTGACCCATGCGCCCTGTTCGCAGAGTACAATCATGTGTATTCCAAGCTCCTTTGCGAGCCGGACTTCGCGCATGAAGCGTCCGGAATCATTGGTCAGGTTATTGGCAAGCTCACTCAAATTGTGTTTGCGATCTATACAAAGTCGCGGATTGTCGAGGTTCATGTAATCGCCGACAATAAGTTTCGACGAATAGTGCTTTATTCCGCGTTCGTCAAAATATCGGACAATGTTTTCAATTATATGCGCTTTTTCGCGCGTGTCGATCTGGATTATCATATCAGTTTCAGAACGGCAGGTCGTTATCCTCGACTACTTCAAACTGCGGTGCTTTGACGCTGCTCTGAGCCGCGCCAGACGAGCCGCTGTCGGGCGAATATGCGCTCGGCATATAATTACTGCCCTGTGTATTTTCGCCGCTCTGAGAGCCTTGTGGCGCGTCCTGACGCTTTCCGGAGAAATGAACTTCGTCAACTACTAAGACCTGCTGACTGCGTTTCTGACCGTCTTTCTCCCATTCCTCAGTGACCATCTTGCCAACAGCCACGAGTTCCTGTCCTTTGGCGAAATACTTCCCGAGGAAATCAGCCGTACCGCGCCATGCCTTGCAGCGCTGGAAGCATTTCGTTTCGATTTCCTTATATTTCTCGCTCCATGCGATCGTGAATGACGCGCACGAAACGCCCGACTGCGTCTGCTTGATCTCAGGGTCGGCTGTGAGCCGCCCCTGAAGAATGAACTTGTTGACTGCCATTATTTCTTGCTATCCTCCGCATTCATCGCGGCATCAATAGCCGCTGTAGTTTCATTGGCTTCCTTTGGCGCGTCAAACCACTCCGCGACCTTGGACATTCCGTCCTTGAGAGAGTTGAATATGCCGACATATTCGACGAACTCATCGGGGCTGACGGCTTCAATTGTGTGCCCGAGCCGCTTTTCGATCATCTCGCGGGTGACTCCATATTTAGCGAATCCGGTGACCATCTTCTTTACCTTGTCGATAAGCGGCACATCGGACTTTCCGGCGAGAGTGCGCTTGCACATTTCAATCGCTTCCTCGACGAAATCAGAGGGGAGAACTGCGAGAATTCTCGAACGGAGACGGCGCGCGCCCATGTTCGCGTTATTCTCATAGATATCGCGTTGAGAGGTGAGCTTTACAGACTGCTTTCCGACCTCTCTCATGTGCGGATTTGTGAAGTTCTGCGTCGAAATTGTGTTGGTTTCCATATCCCACGCATACGCCTGCATTTCGGACTTGCCGTCGTCCTGAGAGAGTTCCTTGATTCCGTAGTCGATATTGCCCCAGCAGCGGGCGAGTTCTTCTGCGAACCTGATTGTCGGTCCTGAAACGGACGAGCCGCCGCGCGAGAACTGGTAGAACGCCTTTTCGGCGAGTTTCGGACGCTGGCAGGCTTCCATTGCTCGTCTATACGCGTCGAACTCGTTGCGCGGGAACTTCTTCGCGATCACGAGCTTTCCCTGCGCTTCTGCAACGGCTCTCTGCGCTTCAATAGCGGTTGTCGCCTGATTGACATTGTCTGTCGGAATTGCCGTATTCTGCGGCATATTCGGGAATCTGCTGTCTGCCTGTTCTATAGCCTGATTGTTAGCCATCATTCAATCTCCTTTGCGAGCCATTTCGGAAGGCTCAAATTATTAAGAATATCGTATTCGCCGTTCAGTCCGAACCAGTTTCCTGTCTCGGAGCAGTGCTTGTACAATCCAAGATACTCCCGGAATAAGTCCATTCCGCGGGTTATCAGCAGTTCGTCGCACTGCATGATGTTGATAAGGTGCGGCGGGTCTTTTTCGACCGCCACGAACACGAAATCGCACTTGATACCGCGCTCTTTTTCGACTCCGGTCTTGTACATAGCCGCCTGCAGGTCATAGCCGAGTTTGATCGCATCGCGCATGAACTCGTCCGGCCCGGCAGAACGGCAGGACTTGAGGTCGATTATGAAACCGTGTCCGTCAATTACCTTGAAGCAGTCGGGACGAACCTTGCATTCAATCCCGGTCTGCTCATCGGTGAAGTAGTAGCTCTGCTCGATATCTCCCTTAGTCAGGAATGCCGCCTTGCGGTTCTCTGAGACCGCCTGAGCCATCTCAGACGCGAGGAAATACATATCCGGGGTAAGTATATCCTTATCCGCGTTCGCGTCCAGAAACGCCTTGTAGGCGGCTTTGCCGTCCTTAGTGCGGCGGTCTGTGTCCTCCGGAAGTACTGCGAATTCGTCGCGGAATCCATCGGGTTCGAGCACGAGCTTATGAAACGCGCTCCCGGTCACGAGAGCTTCGGTCTTTACCTCATCATGGTGCTCTTCCTTGTACTTGAACCACTGCGGGGAGCGCCTCATCTCCCATAGCCGCGATTTAGACAGCGGCGCACTCGCGTGGTATTCTCTGTTTGGTTCAATTTTAATCATATGGGCACTCCGTTTTTATGCAATGTGTACAACCGACAATCTTTCGATCTCCGCTTCTGATGTATAATTCGTCGTTATATGCAAGCTCTTCTCCGCAGACCGGACAGTAAACGCTTTCATTGTCGCCTCGATACGGATTCTGCGGGCAGGTGCACCCATCAGGATATAAATCACTCATTGCCGCACCTCACTTGATATGAATGTGTATCGACGGTCGGCTCAGAAGCTCCTGCTGCATCAATTCCGAGACGGCATCATGCTCAGCATCTTCGGCACGATAGCCCTTGTCGACGCGGTTTGAATAGTCTGCCGTGATATCTTCGACTCCCTTAAGTATGTACATCAGCCGCTTGTCACCGAATCCTGCGATATCGTTCAGGGCTATGCACATCGCGAGGAGCAGCCGTCTTGCATATATTTTCTGCCGCTGTCTGAACTGCTCGTCGACATACGCCTTCGCGGCTTCCTTCGCGTGAGCGGGCATCATCCGCTCAGCAGCGGGAGCATGAATACGTGCTTTCATCACAGTCACCCATATGCTTTCTGAGCATCATACGCACACAATCGGGAGTTCTCCCGAATCTCTGCGCAATTGCCGAAGTTTTAATTCCCTGCTTTTTCATGCTGATAGCCTCTTCGATGTCCTTCTTCTCCCAGCCCTGTTTACGTGGTACAAAATCTGGGCGTTTGTTATACACGTAATTCCGCAGGGCATTTTTAATCGGCGTGCCTGAAGAGTAGCCGAATTCGGCGGCTATTGCATCTAAGGTATATCCCATGTTGTACAGCTCGACGACACGATCGATTTCAGCGTCCGTCCATTTTCTCGGCGCACCCGGCTTTTTCGTGATTATGAAACTGTCGGCTGAGCCGTTAAGGACTTTCTTTACCTGTTCGACTTTCACGCCATTCAGCTCGGCGATGATTTCGAGCTGCTTTTCCGGGTCTCTTGCGAACTTAAGTTCGCGCTCGATTTCACTTTTCTTCAGCATCGTTTGGATTCCTCCTAACGAAGTCGATATGAAGCGACGCTTCCGAACCCAATCCGGTTTCTGCCGTCTGCGCGTCAAGGTCAACGCCTACAATTACGAACCCTTCCGATTTCAGCCAGTACAGCAGCGAACTCACATCGGAAATTCTGTCTCCCATTTTTAATTCCATCCTTTCAAAATTATAGTTCCGTTTGATACCTCGATGTCCTCATCAGAGGTCGCAAGAGCCTTTCTGAGCTGAATTTTCAGCCATGCGTTCTCGTGCTCAAGCTCCTGAATGCGCCTTTGCTGACGCACATGAAGCTCATCGGACATCTGCTTTGTTTTCAACGATATCATCACGATATCGCCTTCTTTTTTGGCTTCCATCTTTCAATCTCCTTTTTAACTGCTTCTATCACCCTGTCGGCGATCATGCGCGGTGTGCAGCCGGTCACGCGCACCGTAATGTAGTGGTCTTTAAAAATCACATATGCGATCTCTTCGCCGTCAAACATTCCGTATGTCACCGATTCTACATCGCTTATTAGGTGTTTTAGTGTCGGGCAAAGATGCTCGTGCACGAACTGTAGCTTACTGCTCGTATTGACTTGCATAAGAGGGTCTCCTTCCGTTCTCGACTTCGAATATGTACTGCCCGAAATCCTGCTCGAACTGCTCAAGCAGTTCTTCATTGTATCGGTGGTCGGTCACATTGTCGCGCTTCCAGCTCTCAAAGAACTCGACCGCTTCAACTCCGCCGATTTCGAACACGGCAAGTCTGAAATCCTTACTGGTCATTTCCTTCACCTATCAATGCGGGAATCGAAACATTCATCACGTTTGCAATTGCCTGTAGTTCCCGGAGAGTGAAATCTCCGGGCTTTTTTAATCTGCCATTCAGCCGCTCATAGGGCATTCCGAGCCTGAGCGCTGCATCGTGACAATTCTCTCCGCAGTCGCGCCTTTCAAGCATATAGATGCGTACAGCGCCGACGAGCTTCGAATATTGCCTTTCAGCTTTACTTTTCACGAGTCTTGGCATTGACGATCTCCTTATAATTTTGTAAAATTTCCACGGAATTCTTTCTCACCGTTTCAGCGAATGGGCTGTTTCGCTGAAACTGAAGAATCCGGCAGAGGTGGTTGAGCTTGACCGAAATGCCTCTCCGACCGAGCTGGTCAATCAGCCAGGTCAATGTCAGCCGGTTTTCTCTGAGAAATTCCTTGATATTTGATTCTGTAATGTTCATTCTACCACTTTTATGAAAAACTGATTTAACCAGCGTTCTTTTTCTTGTACTGACCATTCTTTGTTCAAGGGGCTTGGTCTTTTAACGCCGTCATCGTCGACAACGATTCCGTCAACGAAATCGTATATTCTTCCCTTGATGAAATGATTGTATTCGGAATCGCTGATATACATTGCTTTCCCGGTGAATCCTTTCGGCTTCTCTGGCTCGGTATGCTCGATAGGTTTGTTCTGCTTGCCGAACAGCTTCTTGACGGCTTCATCGGCGGCGATGAACGTGTCGTACTTGTCCTTGTAGTATCTGCGGACAGTAGCGGTTATTGGGCATTTGCCATCTACGTAGAATCTCGCGGTGGTCTCATCGCCTGTGGATGAAATCACGACCTTCCAGAGCGACTTGTCCGGATGCGCCTTGCTTTTCTCAACCAGTTCGAGATCGCATTCCGAGACATACTGAACGCATCCCCCAAGAACACCGTTACGGCTTAAATTCTTAATCAATGGTAGAGCACCGGCATCGATCACCTTGCCCACTGTGTTATCCGTGAACATATGAAATATGCCGCTTCTCCCAACAACCCTAACGACGTCTCCAACCTTGAATTTGCTCATTTTAATTCCTCCTGAGATTTCTTTTCTTCATCACGTTTTGACTTGTATTCGTTGTACTTCTTTCGGTAATCATAGCTCTTGCCGAATATGTTCCACGCGGCTTTGACGACCTGCGGCTCAAACGGCGCGATTTTTTCGAGATCCTTAACGGCTTTATACGATATCGGGCAGCCGCAGCAGCCTGTCCGCGTCAGTCCGTAGACTTCGTAGGCATCCGAATAGCGTATGCCGTAGTAGTCCTTATACCACGCCTTGTCGGCGTCCGATACGTAGTACAGCGGGCGGAATCGGTACTGTCCGTCGCTATTCTCCGTGAAGCAGAGCGCCGTGTTGTCCTTTCGCGGCACAGACCTCATACCGCCCTCGTCGCGCCGCTCACCTGTGATTATCATATCGTAGCCTTTTTGTACGCTGTGGGCTATCTGTTTCTTGCAGTAGTCACAGCATTTTGCCGAGATTTTGAAGTCCGGCGGGCACTCCGCTATGAAGTCCTTCATGTATCGCGACGAATTGATGACAATCTGAATGTTCGGTCTCGGCTCGCCTTTTGAATTACAGCAGCAGAGAAAATTGATAACCGATTCGCACTTCGGGTAGCGTTCTCTGAGTTCCTGCCGCTTTGCTTTCTTGTCCTCTGCCTGTTCGTACTCGTCGGCGATGGATAGCGGCACGCCTTTTTTCTGCCATTCCGAAAGCCTGGCAGACATGATCTTCGATACGAACGGTATACCATGCTCCCGCGTAGCTCGCACGATGTTCTTCTTCGGCAGATACTCGGTGATTTCCACACCGTACTTTTCTGCGGTAGCCTTTACGTGGTCTTTGGTAGCTTTCATCTCAAGCCCGGTGTTGAAGAACGCGTACTTTATAGGCGGCAGATTGAACAGCTTGCGCGTCCGCTCGATGAGATCGATCATTATATCGCTGTCCGAGCCTCCTGAGTACGAGCATATCGCGTTCGGGTGCTCTGTCAGGTGCTTTGCGACGATTGACTGAATCGTCTGAAACTTCTTCGGCGCGGGATAGTCCGCGTAGTCGGGTCTGTCCGTGTATACACGGCTCTTGAATTCCTCTTTCATTTTACTCCTTACACTCCTTGGTCTTATTCCATTATCACAATCAGTCTCTTCACATTGTTCCCGATCCTGACCGATTTGGTTCGCCTGCCGCTTTCCGTAGCAATTACGCCCGAATCGTCGAGCATTGTCATAGCCTTTTCGCGCGGGATTTTCAGTTCCTCGAACAGCCTGTACACCGCCTGCGGGTCAAGTCCGATTTGCAGTCCGTCCTTTGACTTCCAGACTGGCTCATTCTCGGCGAGCTCGTCAATCCCGGCTTTAATCGCCTTGAAATCGTCGCGGGTGGTTATTTTCTCGGGTTCGAGCAGTTCCTTCGGAATATCTACACCGAATCTGTCGTATAATCTCGATGTAGCCTCCGCGATTGACTCGGCTGAGCACTTATTGCTTCTCTGAATCTTGTTCAGCAGCGCGGCATTGCTTGTCAGCGCCTTCAGGAAAGCCGTCTCATTCGGGATAGAGTAGTTTCCGGTTTTCCTGATTGCCGGGAGCACTTCGGAAGTGACCCACCTCTTGAACCGGCGCGCACTCTCCAGCTTCGACGAGAAGATGAGGGAGTAGAGACCGGATTCGTTGATGATTGTTGTAACCTGTTCTCCGCCAAGGGAGTAACATTTCGTTACCCCCTTATCCTCATCGTCAACGTGATCAGAAAGAGCTTTTCGGGAATTTGTATACCCAAGCACTTCCGCCACGTCCTTCCCAACGAACCAAGGCTCACCGTCGATGCAGAGCGTCCGGACTGAACCGAGTTCCGCGTTTTCGAATGTCTTTAATGTTTTCGTACAAATTACTCCTTTCAAATTTGTTGACAATGAATATTGACATTATGAAACAGTTATGATATAATAGACTTGCCATATTGTGGTCAGCGAGCGGGACTCTAACAAAAGAGCGCCGTGATTTCCGCTTGCCCCGCTCGCTACTGCTTCGATGTCACATTTCCTTGTCGTTGATAATATTATACCATAAAAATTTATGGATGTCAATAGCAATTCCAATAAATTTATTGGTTCTATTTATTTAACAATATTATTATTTATGGAGTGATTTATTTGTGCAATATTGACACAATTATTAACCGAATTAAAGAGCTATCTAAGCAAAGAGGGATTACTCAAACATATTTGTGCAAAGTTATAGGCAAAAGAGCCACTTTTCTGAGCGAGGTTAAGCATGGGAAAGACAACATAGACGAAAACGAAATTAATGCAATCGCAAAAGAGCTGCACACCACTCCAGAATACCTCAAGGGCGAAACGGACGATTCAAAATCTGAAGAATCTACCATTATTGTAATAAATAAAAGTCCTGTCAAGCGCAGATTGCTTGACAGGATAGCGACTATGAACGATGACGATGTGCAGGCTATAGAGAATCTGTTAAATCATTTCGCCAACGGTGGGAAAAAATGAGCAGGCGGAAAAAGAACGACGATTTAAATATTTTTTACCTGATTCTATTTGCTATAGTGATATATTTATTTATAGAGTATTGGGAAATCATAATTTCTATAGTAATAATCTATGTTGTGGTAAAAATCCTTATTGCCATTTTGAAGCATATTGCGATTATTCAAGCAAATACGAGTTGGGATGAAATTGATAACATGGATGGCGTTGATTTCGAGCACTTTGTAGCTGGAATGCTCGAAAAGAACGGATTTTATAACATAAAACTTACACCTTCGAGCGGTGACTTTGGGGCTGATATAATCGCCTATAAAAATTTCGAGAAGTATGTATTCCAATGCAAGAGATATAGCGCTGACAGAACTGTCGGATTAAAACCTGTTCAGGAAGCATATTCAGGAAAAATTCATTATGGTGCAAGTAAAGCCGTGGTTGTTACAAATATATATTTCAGCAAAAACGCAGCGATATTAGCAAAGGAAACAAATGTCATACTATGGGACAGAACCGACTTGGAAAGATTGATAGCAGGGCTAAAAAAATAGTGGTTTGAATTTGATTATCAAGAGTGATTACATATTTGTATGTGAGTTCTTTTATAGATACAAAAAGCCCCGAAGGGCTTATGTTTGTGATTTGGACTTCTTTTCGGTTATGTACTTGTCGAGAAGTTTTTCGAACTCGATGGCTTGTTCGTCTGTCAGAGAAGCCAGCAGGCGGGCTATCTCGAATATGGTTTTTTCGCGTCTTGATTCTTTCATAGCATTTTCTCCTTTGATGGATATATTCGCAGATTACTGCAATGCTATGATAGCACTTATGCGGGATTGTGTCAATTCGTCATAATCGGTCACGAGAACCACCTCCTCTCATGAGTTTGAAAACATATTCGTAGATCAGTTTTAACTGCTGAGCGTTGGCATTTCTGAGCATGACGATAATGTGGCGGCGTAGCATGGACTCTTTATACATTGATTATACACCTCTTGATTGTTATTTACAGCAAATCTGCTGCAATATTATTATATACCATTAGAATGGAAAAATCAAGAAAAATCGTTCGACATAAATTGACAGGAGGCTTTGACTTATGGTAAAGATTGAACGTCTGCCTTCCGGCAGTTACCGCGCGAGGGTGCATCTCGGCGGCGGTAAATATAAGAGCATTACCGGCAAGGATAAAAAAGCGGTACAGCTCGAAGCGGCACAAATTGAAGCCGGAATTAAAAACGCGCAGCAGTCGGACAACGGCATGACCGTTTCGGAAGCGCTTGAATCATATGTCGAGTCAAAGAAGAACATATTATCTCCGAAAACCTATCGCGAGTACACGCAGATTAGGAAAAACAGCCTCGAATCGCTGAAGAATATCAGGGTGGACAGGCTGACGCAGGAACAGGTGCAATTGGCAATCAATTCGGAAGCTGAGACCCACGCGCCCAAAACAGTTCGTAACATACACGGTCTCCTGTCGAGTGCGTTGAAGATGTTCAGACCCGATTTCGTATTGCACACTACACTTCCCATGCGCGAGAAGAATCAGATTATCATTCCGACCGAAGAGGACATGAAGGCGCTGTTCGTCGAAACGTATAATACGGACATCGAACTACCTATTCTACTCGGCTCTATATCCGGACTGCGAATGTCTGAAATAATCGGTCTCAGGTGGTCGGCAATTGATTTTGAAAAAAGGACGCTGACAGTGTGTGCGGCAAAGGTCACGGACATCAACAATGAACTGGTGATGAAAACTCCTAAATCGAGAGCAGGATATCGGACGGTGAAACTACTGCCGCAAGTCTATGACGAATTGAAGCGGCTGTATGACCCGAATAAGGAGTTCGTGACAGCCCTATCATCATGCAATATCTATGACCGATACCAAAAGCACCTCGCGAAATGTTGCCCCGGAAAGCATTACACGTTTCACGAACTCCGCCATTATGCAGCATCCGTGATGATCATGCTTGGAATACCAGTTAAGTATATCGCCGACTATCTTGGTCACGAGACAGAGGACATGGTCAACCGCGTCTACGGTCACATCATGACTGACAAAAAGGATGAGATGTTCAAGCGTGTAGAAGAATACTATAATGGAGTGTTCTCGGCTTGTGATTTTGAATCTGCCACGAAATCTGACACGAGCGAGTGAAAATACTGTTATAAAGGCACTTTTGGGATATTATATGCAGGTTCAATTCCTGTTACCTGCACCAAACCGCAAAACCGCTTATCAAGCCGATAAGCGGTTTTTTCTTGCTGTAATGCGGACTTTTTGAATTTGCATATGCAAAATCAATTGCGGGTTTTCACATCATAATGACATATTTTCAAATGTAATCTGCCACGAATCTGCCACAATCCCATTCGTCCGGTAATAAAGTAACCGCGGAGTTTATGCCCCGCGGTTTTTGCTTAGCAGATATCAACCTTGATATCCTTTTCCATCTCCCGATATTCCTCGTGAATTTCGTCCTGCCGCAGTATAATCGTAGGCATATCGTAATCGATAGCTTTAAGATCAATCTTCATACGGCAGGCGCGTTTCAGCTCCTCGTCCACGTCGGAAATCATTTCCTTGATCTTGCACGATGCAGCAATCTCACCAATCGCGCATAAATCCGTGTATGCCTGCTCATACAGTTTCTTTGTTTCGTACTCCCATGCAGCCCAGCGGTCGAAAGCGTTGCAGATAAATGTCCGCTTTTCGGACGGATTCGGAGCTTCACGGTTGTATGCGTACCATGTTTTCGGGATTGCCGCAGGGTCTTCAATGCAGCTCTCCGGGATCAGCCGCCCGAAGTGATTGATAAAGTACCTATGCAGCCCGCGCATTTCAGCCGCCTCGGACAGAAACTGATACTCGTGCAGACGCTTATATCCGCGAAGATTCAGAAAGTCGAAGTAGTCAGCCATTTCGGCATGGTACATGATCCCCTTGACTATGTGCGCGTCGAGTTTCTGGAAAATCTCATCCACAGTCATTTCGATTCACCTCCGTATACTTTATTTAAAATATCATATATTTTTTCGAGCAGTTCACGCTGCTCTTTTTTGCCCTCGCGATTCAGCGCCAGTATCTCGCGGTTTATCTCCACATTTTCGAGATTCGCCGCGAGATTGCCGGAGTTAATCGCCAGCAGAGCCGCCTGATAGCTGTCCTGATCCATATTACTCACCGAGGATAGCCGGGCTGTTGTCCGGCGAGCAGCACGGACGTCCGAGCATACGGAACAGTCCGCCCGACGCCTCGGTTTCGACGCACACGGAATATTTCGTCCGCGTTCTGATACCACAAGCTGTGACCTGTCGGCAGTTGCGCTTAACAAGCGGGTATTCTGTTCCCCCGGTGCCGACCTGGATAAATACCGGCATGGTAATCGTTGCCGATGTGGGTATCGTCTGCGCGATTATGATACAGTATTTGCCGCCGTTTCGATACGACCCGGACGGTATCGTGATAATCACGCCGTCAGCGTTTACCGCGACTGCGGTCGAAATGATCAGCTTATCACAAAGTCGACAAACATTTTTGCAAGCCATAATATATACCTCCTAAAAATTCGGGCGGCGGATTACTCCGTCGCCCTTGTTTCAGCCACAAAGGGCGAGTCAGCAACAGCTATTGCCGCAGTTGTTACCGCCGCAGAACGGCGAGACGCCCGCATTGTACGACCACGAATTGGGGTAGCGTACTACGCCGCACAGCGCCGCCTGAAGCTGGAGCTGATTGATCTGATTCTGCATTTCTGCCATCCGGTTGCCCTGAATGGTGTCGAGAATCTTCTGGGTATTCGCGTTCGCCGCGGTGATGATATCGCAGGTATTTTTCGCGCCATCATAGCGTACACCGTCGATATTGCGGTTTGTCTCGCAGCAGCACTGCTGCTGTGCGAACTGCGCGTCGCGGACTGCCGAAGTAACTCCGGCGAAGCCCTGAAGCATGGTGGTGTTCTGCGCGTAGAAGCCCTGGCACAGACCATTGGTTATGCCGTCGAGCTTGCGCGTGATCTCCTGCGTGTCAAAGCCCTGCTGCATTTCAGCTTGGGTGAGTGCCGCGCCGTTACGCGCGCCGAATCCATAGCCGCCGCCGCCGAAGCCGAAAAGGAAAAGGAACAGGATTATGATAAGCCAGCTCCAGTTTTCGTTAGTGTTTTCGCCCATTGTTTTCACCTCTCTGTAAAATTTATCCTATATAGCCGTGTCGACCCGGCTATTTAAGAATCGATTGTAATGCTGACGCCTGCTGTTTGAGCTGCTCGAACTGCTCCGGCGTCATTTTGCCCTGCGATATCAGGGCATTTATAAGCTGTTCGGGATTTCTCCCTTGCATAGCCTGCTTAAATGCCGCGAACTGCTTTATCATGTTCGCCATATCGGGCATTCCACCGCCCGTACCGATTAAGGGATTAGCCATTTGCTACCTCCTCGGGGTTTTCCCCCAGACGCTTCAACAGATCGTTAAATTCCTTCCGAGTAACGTATTCTTCAGATTTCGCGGTTTCGCCCGGCTGAATCTCGGTGAATCGATATGCCTTAAGCGATGCAACGCCCATCGAATCGGCGGACTTAACGTAAAACACCGGCTCATTGTTATCCATCGCCCATATGGTATTGCCCGGCTGTACCGTGATGTTTCGCGCGCCGTCTATGCCGTTGACTTGAATCCAGTTTACGTTTGTAGGCGGCTGCTGTGACTGCTGCTGACGGAATTGCGGCTGAGAATACGCGCCGTTAAAGTATGGATATCCCTGCATATAGGGATTGTTTTCAAACATTTCCATCACCTCTCTGTGACTCTATTATACCATATTGCGGAGGTGCGCAAAAAGCAAAAATCGCGCAAAAAAAGAGCAGGGACACGCCCTGCTCATGTGGATATCATGATA
>JBJDZF010000210.1:0-3669 GCA_051867855.1 Eubacteriales bacterium | reverse complement strand
TTCAACCTGTTATAACTTATCCAAGTCCGAAGTTCTTGAAAGAGGGGGCGCGGGGGAGGAAAGCTTCTTTGGGGAAGTTTCCTCCCCCGCAAAAACACATACAATCACTCGTTTGATTTAAGGCTTTCGACCATATTGATATTCTTTAATTTTTTCGTCATAACCAAAGAGACGATGATGCAGAAGACGGCGGTCAGAAGAATTGCAAGCAGGAAGCTTGCGGGTTCTATCGTTCTGCTGAACATAACCATCTCCATTTCGGCGGTTTTAATTACGAATCTGTGAAGGAACACGCCCACTACAAGTCCTGCAAGTGCGCCGATAAGCGTGAGTATGCCTATTTCCCGGAACACATACGAATAAACCTCGCGGTCATAGAAGCCGAGTACCTTTATGGTTGCGATCTCGCGCATTCTTTCCGCGATATTTATATTGATAAGATTATAAAGAACTATGAATGCAAGCGCGCCTGCGGCGATTATCAGGACATAAACAATGTAGTTTATTTTCGATATCATATTGTCGAAAGATTCACTCAATCCGTCCGTGAAGTTGACGGAGAGGATCTCGTCGTTTGCCAGAAGCGTTGAGGCGATCGTATCACGGGCTTCCTTGTCGGAGGCATCCGCATATGCAAAAATGATATTTTCGGTCGAATTTTCCGCTATCGGTTCCGGAAGAACATTGTTGCCAATGTAAACATACGAGTTCAGGTAGTTTTCGACGACCGCGTCCACGCGCAACTCACATAGCTGTCCGTCGCAATCCACGTTTACGGTATCTCCGTCGGAAACGCCGAGCAGTTCCGCAAGCTTCTGGGTAATGAAGACGCTGTTCTCGGTGAACACGTACTTTTCACCGCGCTTCATGCTGCGCATATCTATGAAGTTGTTGATATTGACATCATCTTCTGTCGAAACACAGTAAGCGTTTACCGATTCTTTCCCGTTCGCATCCGAAATCGCGTAGCGTTGCATACTGACACTCACATAGCTTTCCACGCCGTTATCTGTGAGAAAGTCGTCAAATTCTTCCGTATAGTTGTCGTCATAACGCACGATCATCAGATTGTATTTGAATATGTCACCGTACTGGAGATCCACGATCTCACCGATACTGTCACGTAATCCGAATCCGGCGAGCAGCAGAGCGGTACATCCGGCGATGCCTATAACCGTCATGAAAAATCGCTTTTTGTAAAGAAGTATATTCCTTGCGGTCACTTTGTGCGTGAATTTCATTCTCGACCAGACGGGCTTTATATGCTCGAGGAAAATGCGCTTTCCGATCTTCGGCGCCTTTGGCAACAGAAGCTGTGCCGGAGTTTCGGAGAGCGAAGCGCGGCAGGCGAGGTAGGTCGCAAGCAGTGTCAGAGAAATTATGGAGATCGAGGAAACGAGCGCAAGCTTCACGTCAAAGAGCAGGCTCAACGGCGGGAGAGTATACATCATCGAATATGCGTTGTACAGCACGAGCGGAAACACGCGCGAGCCGACGGAAAGCCCGAGTGCGCTTCCCAAAATATCCGCGGCTGCGGCGTAAAAGAGATACCTGAACGAAATGGCTGCGTTTGAATATCCGAGCGCCTTCATGGTTCCGATTATTCCGCGCTCCTCATCGACCATTCTTGTCATCGTCGTAAGGGATACGAGAAGAGCAACGAGGAAGAAAAACACGGGGAATATTTTTGCAATAGCGGCAATTTTCTCGGAATTGGAGCTGAAGCTGTTGAATCCGGGGTTGTCGTACCTGTCGTAAAAATACCATTTCGGCTCCTCGAGCTCTTCAAGAGCCTCGCGCGCCGCAAGGAGGCTTGCTTCGCCGTTGCTCACGGTCTGAAGGCCCTCGGCTATCTGCCCGGTAAGCTTCTCGACATTTGCCTTTTTGCCCTCAAGCTCTTCGGCAATTTCCGCATATGTACGTCCGTCGGAATATATGCCGCCTACCGGGAGCGCGGCAAGAATTTCCTCAAGCTCCCGTACATCCTTTTGCTGGGCTCCGAGCAGATTCTGTGCAAGTGTAAGTCGGGTTTTCGCCATGGAGATCCTCGTCTCTCCGTCCTCGATTGCCGCTGTGTACTGCGCTTTTACTTCGTCGTATCTCGCTTGTCTGCGTTCCGACGTCACGCTTTCGATGCTTTCGGTGAGCTTTTTCACCGTTTCGTCGTATTCGTCGTCAAAGCAATTTAAGGCGAGCGCGGAGGCGGAACGGACATAGGCAACCGTGTACGCCTCATATGCAAAAGCGTCCTCTACGGTATAGACGATAAGTCCGACCTGACCGTTACCCTTTGTACTGGATTCTTTTTCAATGGAAAAATATCTTGCGGAGCTGACCGTTCCCACCACGGTAAATCCGTCTACGGTAAGTATACCCTCATATTCCGAAGGATTGTCGAGTTCAAGAGTTGTACCCTCGTCAAACGAAACCGAAAGCACTGCACTTCCGACCTCGACGACACACTCGTCGGCGCTTTTCGGCATTCTTCCGGATTTCAGCTCGGCACGGTTAAGCCAAGTCTCCGCCGCAGACGGTATACTGTGTATAAGTGTTACATACGTTGATTCCCCGTCGAACATTACGGCGTCTGCGGAATATCCCCCGTTTGCGTCAAGAACATCGTCCGCGGCGGCGATGGCATCGATGTCGTCCTTCGTAAATCCGAGCGTAGAAACGATGCGCAGATCCATCATATTTGTACGGTCGTAATAGGCGTCGGCTGAATATTGCATATCGGGTGTTGTGGAGACAATTCCAAATAGGAAGCCGACGCCGAGCGCGACAATGCCGAAAATGGCAAGTATGCGGCTTTTTGCCTGCCACATTCCGCCGAAAAGCATACGAAAATACGAATGCTTTCCGGATCTCCGATGTTTGTTTTCCTTACTCATGCCCATCACCATTCAAGCGCACTCACCGGTGTGGGCGCGGAATTAATTTCATTTGATATTATCCTGCCGCTTTTGACCCGGATAACTCTGTCCGACATGGCGGTGAGCGCACTGTTATGTGTTATCACTATAACGGTTTTCCCGGTTCTGCGGCAGGTGTTTTGCAGAAGCTCGAGTATGGATTTTCCGGTCACATAGTCAAGTGCACCTGTCGGTTCGTCGCACAACAGTATTTTCGGGTTTTTCGCCAGCGCACGCGCGATGGCAACGCGCTGTTGTTCGCCTCCGGAGAGCTGCGCGGGGAAGTTCGACATACGGTCGGCAAGTCCCACGTCGGCAAGTACCTTCCCGGAATCGAGAGGATCTCTGCAGATCTCGGACGCAAGCTCCACATTTTCAAGCGCCGTGAGATTCTGTACAAGATTATAAAACTGAAAGACAAATCCGACGTCATAGCGTCTGTACGAGGTGAGTTGCTTGCGGTCGAAGGTGGATATTTCCTCGCCGTCGAGAAAAATCTGTCCCTCCGTGCAGCTGTCCATGCCGCCGAGAATATTGAGTATCGTGCTCTTACCCGCACCGGATGAACCGACTATAACGCAAAACTCGCCCTTTTCAATGGAGAAATCCGCGTGATCTACCGCACGGATAGTATGCTCCCCCATCCTGTATATCTTACTTACATCTCTGAATTCCACAAAAGACATAAATATCTCCATTCCTCCGCCCAAGCGGCGGCACAAAAATATTATGAAATTCACTGTGTCTGCGCAGCAGA
>JBJDZF010000209.1:0-3672 GCA_051867855.1 Eubacteriales bacterium | reverse complement strand
CTTTCACGCTACAATCCCTCAGTCAGCTTCGCTGACAGCTCCCTTTACACAAGGGAGCCTTCCTGCCGCGTACTTTCTCATCGATAAAAGCCGCTTCGGAACCACCCACTTAGCAGGTGGCTTTCAGATTACAATAAAGGGCGAGACTGTCATATTGCAGACAGCCCCGCATGAAAAATCATTTAGTATTAAGATATTGAGTTTGCCGTCGGCATTATCCGGAGAATATCACGCCGAGCCGAAAAGCTTTTCCGTAACAGAACGGGATTTCGCGTCAGCCTGCACCGAATATCCAAAGCTTTGCTACGGCAACGCACTCCCTCATACACCTTACGGGAAGCTCGTACCACGCTGTTTTTGAGGAAATATGCGTGCACACGAGACCTGCCTTCTCTGCAATTATGCCCGCCCGATATGTATGATAATCGCTCGTGATAAAGGCTACCGTATATTCCCCTTCGAAATAATCGTCAAGCATTTTTTTGGAATTGGCAAAGTTGGTATATGTGGACGTCGATTCCTCCTCTTTGAGAATCCTGTCGGCATCGATACCCTTTGATATGAGATAGCGTTCCATTGCACATGCCTCAGTTACCTTCTCGTCAATCCCCTGTCCGCCGGAAACTACTATTACCGCATCGGTATTGATCTTGCAGTATTCTGCCGCCCTGTCAAGTCTCCCTGCCAGCTGTGGGCTGACGTTCTCACCGTCAAGTCCGGCACCTAAAACTATGATCGCAGACTCGGAAACATCGGCAGTATCGTCGCCAAAGCATGACGATATAAATCCCATCGGAACGCCGATGCATATAAGTACCGCGCATATTCCGGCAAGTATCCACCTGACTCTGACAGACCTTTTAATTGCAACGCCGCCGACAACAAACATTATTCCCAAGCACTCAATACCGATAACTCCGACCGTACAGTTGACGGCAAACATCATAACCGCACCGTATAGCATAAGCGCCATGCCGTCGAGGATAAATACAATGCCCGTAATTATGTCAAAGAAGTTTTTATCCTTGTTTTTATTCATCTCACACCTGCTTATTTATTCGCAACCGCGCGATTTATTCCGCCTTTGTCTCGCAGTAAAAGCAACGGTAAACTCTGTGCTCCGGATCCGTAAGATTGAAAACATGAGGCAATTCCTGCTCAGTGCACGTTATACATCTCGGATTCTTGCAGAAAATGACGTTTGTTATGCGCTTCGGCAGATCCACACTTTTCTTTTCCGTAAGCTTACCGTCCTTGATTATGTCCACCGTCACCCCGGGGTCCACATACCCGAGCGCGTCGGTGTTTATCTCTATTTCGCCGTCGATCTTAATGATGTCTTTCTTGCCCAGCTTTGAGCTGTTGGCGTTCTGTATAATCGCCACCGGGCACTCAAGCCTGTCAAGCCCGAGCAGATAATAAATCTTCATTCCGCGCCCCGCCGTGATATGGTCTATCACAATACCGTTCCTGATCGAATCTATGTTCATACCGACACCTCCAGAAGCTTAAGTATCAGACTCATTCTCATGATCTTTCCGTTGTAGACCTGTTCAAAATAGCAGGCTCTCGGGTCGCGGTCGACAGCCACCGCTATCTCGTTGACTCTCGGGAGCGGGTGAAGGATAGAAAGATCGCTCTTTGCGCCCTTCAGTTTTTCGGGTGTGAGTATATAGCTGTCCTTGAGCCGCAGGTAGTCCTCCTCGTTAAAGAAGCGCTCTTTCTGCACGCGGGTCATATACAGCACGTCAAGCTCGGGCATCACTCCCTCGAGATCCGTCGTCTGTACGTACTCAATGTTGTTTTTCTTTATAACGTCCCGCTTGACATAGCTCGGAAGCTTCAGTTCCTCGGGGGAGATCAGCACAAACCGAACCCCCTCGTATCTCGCCATTGCAGTGATCAGAGAATGGACCGTTCGTCCGAATTTCAGGTCTCCGCAAAGTCCCACGGTCATTTCCCCGAGCCTGCCTTTTTTGCGGTATATCGTAAGCAGGTCGGCAAGCGTCTGCGTGGGATGGTTGTGCCCGCCGTCGCCTGCGTTAATAACCGGGACCGTGGCGTTCATCGCCGCGACAAGAGGCGCACCCTCCTTGGGATGGCGCATCGCGATAATGTCCGCATAGCAGGAAATCACCCTTGCGGTGTCGGCAACGCTCTCGCCCTTTGCGGCAGAGGAAGAATCCGCGCTTGCTACCGAGAGAACGTTTCCGCCAAGCTCATACATTGCCGCCTCAAAGGAAAGCCGCGTTCTCGTTGACGGTTCGAAAAACAGAGTTGCAAGCTTCTTTCCGCGGCACGCTTCACTGTATCTTGACGGATTCGCAATAATGTCTCCGGCAACCGATATCATCCCGTCAATATCCGCGGCGGACAGATCCTTTATGTCGATAAGTCCCCTCATTTCGCACCTCCTATCCAGCTCTCGTCCGACGGATCGTCACGAAATGCTACGAGCCTTGCCACGTCCTCAGGACGTATGTATCCGGTCTGTGCCGCCACGTGCGCGACCGTATCGAAATCCGTAAGGCTGACATTGCGCAGTCCTGCGGCGGCAAGTCGCTCAATTCCTTTTTTCATACCGTATGTGAAGATGGATACGATCCCGAGAACGTCAGCCCCCGCCTCGCGCAGCGCCTCCGCGGTCTCAATAACACTTCCTCCGGTGGATATCAGATCCTCGACTATAACGACCTTCTGCCCTGCCTCGAGTCTGCCCTCTATGCGGTTCTGCCTGCCGTGATCCTTTGCGCCCGAGCGCACGTATCCCATCGGCATACGGAGAATGTGTGCGGTTATGGCGGCGTGCGCAATTCCCGCGGTCGCCGTTCCCATCAGCACCTGCGCGTCGGGATAATTATCCTTTATCACCTTTGCAAGCGAATTTTCCACGTCGTCCCTCACGTCGGGAGAAGTAAGCGTCAGCCTGTTGTCACAGTATACCGGGCTTTTGATGCCCGATGCCCAGGTAAACGGCTCGTCGGGGCGGAAGAATACCGCCTTTATTTCCAACAGATCACGCGCGATAAGTGTCTTGATATCATCCATTTTTCTTTTCCTCCCAAATTATCCTATAAACTCTTCGGTACATCTGAAATATGCCGCAACGGGATCCTCCGCCGCAGTTATCGGCCGACCGACGACTATGTAATCGGAGCCGAGCTCCTTCGCACGTGCGGGCGTGCTTATCCGCGTCTGGTCGCCCGCATCGCCGCCCGCGAAGCGAACACCCGGAGTTACGGTCAGAAATCCATTTCCGCAGAGGGCGTGAACCCCCGGCGCCTCAAGCGGCGAGCATACAACGCCGTCGAGTCCCGCAGTCTTCGCGTTTTCGGCATAATGCGCGACGACTTCGTCCATACTTCCATCTATCATCAGATCCTTTTTCATTGCCTCGGCAGAGGTTGAGGTAAGCTGTGTAACGGCGATAAGCAACGGACGTGTTCCGTCCGGACGGGTAAGCCCCTCGAGCGCCGCCTCCATCATTTTGACCGTTCCGGCAGCATGGAGGTTGCACATATCCACATCAAGTGATGACAGCACCGCCATCGCGCGCTTCACCGTGTTCGGAATATCGTGAAGCTTGAGGTCGAGAAAAACCCTGTGTCCCCTGTGTTTCAGCTCCCTGACGATGTCGGGGCCTTCGGCATAATAAAGCTCCATTCCGATTTT
>JBJDZF010000208.1:0-3743 GCA_051867855.1 Eubacteriales bacterium | reverse complement strand
CGGTCAACCGAGCAACGCTTTCTCCGTACTCGGCGGTGCTTACGACAACTCGTGGAAGTATCTGTCCGTCGGTTCTTATTCCCCCTGCGAAAACATATTCAACTCCAAGGAGTTTGTTGAGCAGGCAAGAACTCTTATCTCTTATAAAGAAGCCGGATATTACGGAACCGAAGAGGATGCAGATAAGCCTTTCGCCGTCGGTTATGTAAAGGGCGGCGCGGAGCTTGCCGAGGTTTATTCCGAAGATTACGAAATGGTCGTCGTACAGAAGCCTGTCCTCGATTCCTATGATATTTTTGAGGATATGTTTGCAGTATGCGGATATACAAGCAGCGTGTCGAGAAGTATGGAGATAATCTCCTACCTCAACACAAACACCGACTTCCGCAACCTTCTTCTTTACGGCATCGAGGGTGAAAACTACGAGCTTGTCGACACTGATGTAAAGGACAACAGCGGAAATGAGTGCAAGGTCGTAAGAAGACTGAACGAATCTTATATGATGGATATAAATAAGACCGGAAACGTGTTTATCGCAACACCGCTCGAGGGTCAGTATCCCAACATTAACGACTATTACAAGCAGCAGAACCTCGACGCAGGCAGAGCTTACACATTGGGCTTCACTTACGATGCGGGCGGATCGCAGCTCAACAAAACAATGATGGCACACGTGAGAGAGCTTTCGGCAACCCTTTATGCCGAGTTGATGGCGTGCAACACCGTTGCCGAATTTGAAACTTTCCTCGAGACCGCAAGGACTACCGTCTCGTCTGATGAGATCGTGTCCGTTGCCAAGAATTCGGCTTACACAAAGGATGCCTCTTCCTACGATGAAGAAAAATACGGAGAGGGCGTTTCGTTTGCGGCAGTCTACAACGCATGGCTCACAAAGAATAAGATGATACCGGAGGCTGATGAATCCGACGAGTAAAGAAACATAAACACACTGCCCCGCGGAGATGCGAATCTCCGCGGGGCAGTTACTTTTTTTCGTGTGATCCGGTATGCGCAGGCATCGGCGGCTACGACAGCCGACAGATCCGAATCTTGACACAATATCGGAAATAATGTATAATATTGTAAATATCCGTATGCTTGGAGGCAAAAGATGATACAGGTAAAGGTTGATAAAAAGGGGATCTCACCGAAAACCTTTTTCAGGATTGCGGACGCGGCGCTCTCTCACAGAGATATTTCGAGAATTGCACTGTCAAAAATGACCGGAGTCAGCGCTGTGACCGTCGGAAAAGCCGTGGATTCTCTCATCGAAGCCGGAATTCTCACTGAACGCAAGGAACCGGCTTCCAGAGGGCGACGCGCTTCCCTTCTGTCGCCTTCGGACTCCGTCACCTTTCTCATAATGAACATCGACAGGATCAATCAGTCCGTAATTCTTACCGATACACTGGGAAAAGCAATATATTCCTGCACAAAGCAGAACAACGAAACAGTCACTTTTGAGGATAATTTCCGGGCTATGGTATCATACGTTCACGGCAACGACAGGCTTATGAAAAAAGCCGGTGCACAAGGAATAATCTGCCGCAAAAGCAGCTTTGACATTGAACGCGATCCCCTCACAAGAGCCATTGGCTACAGTCCGGACGTAATGGTGGGACATCTCGATCTGATAAGCGACTATCTGTGCAATCGATTTCCCGACAGTACCGTATATTACATTTATGTGTCGGAATATATCCTCGGAGTGATCGTGTCAAACGGTACACGAGTATACGACATGAAGCATGGCAGACTGGACGTAAGCCTAAAAGAAAAGACTGCGGACGGGGTGCTGAATCAGCTTGCCGCGATATTGCGTGATGTTTTCATTTTTTCCTGTGCGGATTATGTAGTTGTGGAATCAAATGTGGTCACCGTCGACGATAGCTTTATTGACTCTCTGCGTTCAAAGCTTACATACAATTACAGGATTGACGGACGCGTGCTTCCGAAATTCGTAACATTTCCCGGGATGAGCTGCCCGAACACGGCAATGGCAGAGCTGTTGCGACATAAATTTGCTCAAATGCTGTCGTCTGACGATTTCGGAAATTCGGATGATATAGGCTCGGAAGCGCCCCTTGCGTGACGTACGAGCATATAAACAACCGTAAAAATCAGAGCCGCGATACAAAAGCCCATCAAGGCACCGAGCGAATCTACCGCAACATCACGAATATCACAGGCTCTGCCCTCGCTTGTCAACTGCAAAAGCTCGTCAATGACGGCAAGAAGCGAGCAAACAGGCAGCGTGATACAGAGCACAAGCAGTCCTTTTCTATGCAAATAAGCTCTTCGTGAGATCCTCGGAGCGGCATATATGAAGATTATATCGAGGGATACAAGCACCGCGAGCACGGCAAACTCAAAAAAATGCGCGCCGTTTCTCACAGATTCGGATTCGACGGTCACATCAAGCCCTGCTTTGTCGATGACCTGATTTACTACCTGTTGGACCTTATCGCTCTGCTGAGTTGATTTCTCCGCGTTCCTGAGCGAGTTTCCGAATATAAAGCCCGTCCAGATCAGAGTCAGGACGACAAATACCGCTGCCGTAAGTACACGGCATATCTCCTTTTTATTTTTATTGCCGAATTTCATTTTTCCCCCTTCTTTTTGCATTTTAATATTGCAATTCAGCCAAAGGTGTGGTATAATCTTAACGTTATCTGATTTCGATGCCTTGGTATTATCAAACATTGTCATGATAACATATAACCTTTGCGAAATAATGAACGATTGAAAGAAAAATTCGGTTTGTACTCTCTGCATCCGCAAAGGGCATCAGAATTGAATATGCCTGCATAGTTAAATGGATATAATAAACCCCTCCTAAGGGTTAGTTACAGGTTCGATTCCTGTTGCGGGTGCCACAGGCAGCCAAGTGTTGCCTGTTTTTTTATTTTCCATAAAATCAAGCTGTCCTACGCCAAACGCCTGAAGTCCATACGAATTTCAGGCATTTTTTGTTTGTATGTCGATTTTATCATAAAACTCTACGCAGCACAATACAGATTCACGAAAACAGGGCGCCGAACGGCGCCCTGAACCTTATGATATCTATTGCGTACAAGGCAGAACGTGAAAGAAAATTTCAAGGCTGAAATCCTCCTGACCGCTCCGCCGTCACGTCATATTATTTCCCGAAGCCTTGTGGGATCCATCGGGATATCAACGCTGTCCGTCCGACAATTCCCTGCCGACCGCCGCAAGATATTCGTCGTAGGTGCAGATCACACGCAGTGTGGCAAGCAGTGCGTTTGAGCTCATTCCGGGCGGCAAATTGAATTTTCGGCATACGTTGTCACGCTTTTGGGCGCTGTTTTCACCGCCGCACAGACCGTCGGTATAAAAATCGAGCTTTGAGAGCGGATTTTCAATTTCAGATGTCCTCATTGAGGTATCGCTCTCGGCGTAAGGCAAGAGCAGATCGTATATCAGCTCTTTTTCCATGCCCTCGACGCCTATCGTACCCTCGGCGGACGGGGCGCTTTTTCTCTGCTCCTTCCCCTCGATACGGGGGATGTAAAGCTGGATCAGGCGTTCCGGCGGAATTGCGGAGGTTATGTGCGCGCGAATTACCTTTCCCGCGCCGTCACTGTCCGTAAGCACTATGATGGGAGACTTTTGCGCCAGCACCCGCAGAAGAGCGAGCTTTTCACTCTTTTTGAATATTCCGAATCCGTCGGTGGTAAGCACTCTTGCCTGCGCCACGCAGAGTATTTTCAGTCTGTCGTACT
>JBJDZF010000207.1:0-3763 GCA_051867855.1 Eubacteriales bacterium | reverse complement strand
ATTGGCAAAATGCCAATGCCACGACTCCATAGGAATCTCACCTCCCCCGGGTACTCCGCAGGCAGCGCCTTTCGGCTACTGAAGTATCATTGTCCCTTGTAAATGTCATCGCCCTAACCTACGGCACTTTGAGGTTTTACTTCGTATAAGTTTTATCGCTCGCTCTTTTTCGGGAGGTCATGGCGCACCTACGATCTCGGCTAACTCCGCTGCTCACGGACATCTTACAAGTAATGTGCTTGATGAATGGCTATTCAGTTTTCAAGGTTCATTGAGGAGGAGTATTTTTCTTGCCCCCTCAATTGGTAGGCAGCGAAAAGGCACAAAAAGGGCAACAAAATCAGTATTATTTCAAAAAATTTTTTAAATTGCGCAATTTGAACTTAAATGTTCGATATGGGATACCCATTTTCTTTGCCGCTTCAGCTTGCGTATAGCCATCAAATGCAAGCAATGTGAGCATTTCAATTTCATCAGAACTCAGACATTTTACTCTGTATGCAAGCTCCTCATCTTCAATTTCTTCAATCCACCAATACCTTGATTGCTCACTACTGCTTTCAATGGTGAGGGTCAATTCATCGAAAAACTTGTTGAGCAACGTGCTTTCCGAATCATCATCCTCGCCATCATCGAAGTCGCTCGATGTAAATGGCTGTGTATGCATGTGATAACGCCGGTCACTCTTGTATTGCTCTAAATCGAACTCATACATTTCCTTGATCTGTTCTTCTGTCATACCGAGTGCTCTGTATTCCTCTGCCTGCTTCTTCTGTCTTGCTTCAAATTTTCTTCTTTCATATCCATCGTTCCAACACATTGTTTTAATCTCCTTGAATTTTGAAATTTTGTTTTTGAACTGTTCTGTTGAAAATCAAAATTCAAGGGATTAGGGGTATCTACCGATCTGTGTTTGCCATTGGCTATAAAACATAAAAAGCCCTTTCCGATGCGGAAACATCGAAAAGGACTCACATAACGCCGTACAAAGAGCAAGTAAAGTCGATCAGTGCAAAAAAGGCACCGTATGACAACAAGACAGAATTAGATTCTGTTACTTGTCTTCATACGGTGCCAAAACACATTACTGTGTTCTTTGGGTAGTCAAGATCGACTCCGCTTACTCGTTATAAAGTATTGGATATTATATTTTGGTTTCTATATCGGGAAGAAAGGCGGGTGGTCTGCTATATGCCCTTGAAGTATAGAAGTACGCAAGATTCAACGGCGTGACCGACTTACATTTATGGCATTTGGCTACAATGAAGCCTTCCTTCATATTAAGTGTTACTGTTGCTAAAGGGGTTGAACAATACGGACAAAGAATTTCTCTGAGTTCTTCATCTTGGCATTCTTCCAATGAAAGCTCAATCTTTTCAATAATACTCGCTTCTAAAGGTTTCGTAATAAATTTGGGAGGATTAACTGTCATATTCCACCTCCCATATTTCCGAGAGATTTGGCGATATATTCGTCTATATCTCTCGGCTCAAACATTTTCAAGTCTCTCAATCTGTAAAACATACTCTTGTATGAGACTTGAAAATGTTCTGCCACTTGGTTGATAATTGCACGGTCACTGTCACAAAAGACACTATTGCCGTACAGAGGAATTCGTTTGTGTGGTGCTATCATAGTTCTGACGCAATTGATTACCAAGGTTTTCGGCATTAACAGGGCTACTCCCATCGAGGTTGCTTTATTCTCGTTGATATTGAACATCTCTACAAAATCCTTAAAAGAATACTCCTGCTCTGAATCAAACTCATTGTTATATGCAGCAGTTACCGGCTTATTGTTAAGCAGATCCATAATGATATGCCCTGCTTCGTGAGCCAAAACAAATCTCCTTCTTGTACTGTTTTTTTCTTGGCAAAGAAATTCATCAATGATGATCATTCCTTCCGGTGGAATAACCTCCACTCGTTTGCCGTCACGCCATACCCAAACAGTGCTCTTACCATCTGCAAGAAAAGCCATTCTCCCCGCATCCTTGTCAGCAAGTCTATCTGCGACAATTCGATATTTCAGATGATCAGTGATGAAGCCTTGTATATCGGTAGAAGCACCTTGAATAAAAGCTTGATAATTATATTTGCGAATTAAGCCTTCGCCAATCTCGTCTATTTCATCGTTTGTGTGATAATAGTACAATCGCTTTCCCTCCCGTTATAGTTTCTTAATCACGTGCTTCGCCACTCCTTGAATATTACATTCTTTCACAATAATATCCTTCATTGATGAGTTTTCGGGGTGAAGCCGTATGCGTTTTCTTTCAGGTTCCGGATAGTAGGTCTTTAATGTCGTTTCGTTGCCGATCAAAGCAACAACAATATCTCCATAGTCTGCGTAGTTCTGCTTTTTAACAACAACCATGTCACCCTCGTCAATTCCAGCTTCAATCATAGAATCACCATGTGTTCGAAGTACGAAGAAATCACCTTGTCCGAAAAGTGCAACCGGAAGAGCAACAAATTCCTCAAAATCCTCTTCCGACAGTTCAGGAGAACCGCACACGACACTTCCGAGAATGGGGACTCGGTTAAGTGCAAAATCGGACTTGGCAATTGCTTTCGTTTCAATGGTCTTACCGTCGTAGTTCAGCAGTCCCTTTTTATCCATTTCCAAAAGGTAACGGTAGGCTGTTGTTCTGCTGATACCAACTCCATCCGAAATTTTCTGAAGCGTGGGTGAAATATGGTATTCAAAATAGTACTCATCTACAAACTCCTTGATATTTTTCATGGTTTGCGGATCTTTCTTTCTTATTCCTGCCATCTCGCACCTCTTTTTCTTCGGTAACAACTTGTTTCTGTTGTGGTTATATTATATCACTATCAAGGTTTTCTGTCAATAAAACTACGTCCCGTTAACGGGACAGCTGCAGAAATTTTTATTTTTCATTGATTTCGCAGTCAACATAGACAAAACGGAAGAACGAAGATGCCGACTTTGACATCTCCATTCCTCCGTTCATATATCAGTTCTTAATACGCCGCTTTGATTGCTTCCACAAATTCAGTAAATTCCGCAACTACCTGTTCGGGTGAGTTGATACGCGCCTTGCCGCAAGAACCGGTAACCCATCCGAAAAAGGTTTTGCTGATCTGGACCGTAACAACACATTTAAACCGACCGTCGTCTGTACTTTGTACTGTCACATTCTCACCAAACTTATCATAGATGTCATCTATCATTTCTGCCGAAATAGTTATCTCTACGGGAATCGCTTCGCCGCCAAACATGGAAAACACCTGCTTGCGGTATTCCTCTGTTTGAAAATGAGAATATTCCTTACGGTATGTACGGGAGATTTCCTCAATTTCCACATTATCCATGTGGTCAATGCGGTAGTTTGTCACTCCGTCATATCTGTCATGGTAAGTCATAAGGTAGTAGTTATCCTTATTCCAAACCAAAATGAGGGGATTGACCACATAACGCTTCCCTTCCTTGCGATAGACCTTTTGTTTATGCTCATCAAGCGAATAATACTGAAAAGAAATCTTTTTCTCTGTGTTAATCGCTCTTGATATCAGGTCAATGTAATAAAGAATATTGGGATTGCTTCGTTTGGGCATATCGCAGAACACAAGATTTTGTGCGATGCTTTCCGCTTGCGGCTCTCCGACAGCTTCGCCAAGCTTGCGGATGAGCCGTGCCTTATGTCCCTCTGTCAGTTTGGAAGCTTTAATAGCATCCGAGAACATAAGTGCTTCCGCTGTTTCAAATTGTCTCTCCACCACATAGTATTCGTTATTGA
>JBJDZF010000206.1:0-3773 GCA_051867855.1 Eubacteriales bacterium | reverse complement strand
GGAGGAAACTTCTTAAAAGAAGTATTCCTCCCCGCACCCCTCTTTCAAGAACTTCAAACTTGGATAAATTATAACAGGTCTGAAAGCTTTTGAGCGGTTATGATTTTTCCGGATTCTGAATTGTTGAAAGGAGGTTTGGAGCTGTTCCAAACGCTGCAGAATTTACATTTGAGACAGGACATAAAAACGAACCTGCAATAAAATCCTTGAAAGATGGGGAGGCGGTGTGTTATAATACGCTTGTTACAATCATGTGAGGAGAATCCTGAAAATGAGAGATTACAGCACATCCGGAGATTTCGGAGAGGTCAGGACATTTGATGTTTGCGTTGCGTCGGAAGAGTTTTCTTCTCTGAACAGAATTGCCTCAATCGGCTGGCACAAGGTCAATGATCTATATCAGATCGACCGTCCGCGCGGATTTTCGGCGGGGCTGCTTTTGTTTACGCTGTCCGGCAAGGGGAGAGTTAAAATATGCGATACTGAATATTCGGCGGAGCCCGGGAGCGTTGCGATCATTCCTCAGGACTGTCAGCATACATACGGTGCGGCACGCGGAGGTGAGTGGGAGTTTTACTGGGTGCATTATTACGGAAGCAATTCCGCGCTCTGCTCCGATGACATTGTGAGAGGCGGTACTTACCTGTTTGACCTCGGAGTGCAGAACCTGAGGATATTTTTAAGGGAATATACCGACAACAAATCTGAGGGGATCGAACGAGAGCTCGACAATTCGGAATGGCTTGACCATATTTTTCATACTCTGCTTAAGAAATCTGTTTCCATGCGTTATACCTCCGAGGAGAGAAGCGTTGCCAAGGACATAATGGAGTTCCTGGAAAGAGACACTGCATTGCATTTTTCACTTGACAGTCTTGTGGGGAATTACCATTATTCAAAGGAATATATTATACGTCTGTTTAAAAACGCGACCGGAATGACGCCGTACCGTTATTGGCTTCTGTTAAAATTGAAACGCTCTTGCGTTGCTTTGGAAAAAGAAGATAAGAGCATTGAGGAGATTGCGAGGGAATACGGATATCAGGATGTGAGCAGCTATTCAAACCAATTCAAGAAATATTACAGGATGTCCCCGAAGGAGTACCGCAATCTATATAAATTTGGTTAAAATTGACAAGCCGTTGCAATAAATTGAACTCATTGGCTTTTCATATTGTATTTTACGTCTTTCCCGCTATAATGTAGATAGCACAGGGTGCTGATCCGATAAAAATTATAAAGGGAGAACGATAATGAAACGAACCAGAGTAAAAATCGTTGCGGTAAAGGAAGAGCCTGATACCCCATGCTGGCCGTGTATCAACCATGATGCCGACAAGGAATTGTCGAGAGTAACCGAACCCATCATAGCAATGAATAAGGGGATGGATTTTGATATAGTCTCCTATTCCAAAGTCAGCCAGGCGGAGAGGGATTACGAAGAGGATGTAAAGAAATACGACGGTGTGCTTGTTTTGCTGATGACCTGCTGGAAGGAGATCGAAAAGTTTTACGCCGCGCAGAGCAGGAACGGTATACCTACGATAATAGCCGACGTTCCGTATTGCGGAAGCGGTTCCGTCCTTGTTATGGCGTCGCCTTTTGTACGTGACAACAATTTGCCCGTCCCGGTGCTCTCCACACTCGATTATTCGGAGATCGCCGAGGCGGTAAGGATCTTTGACGTCATTGCGAAAATCAGGCAGACAGTGATACTTGTCATAAGCAAAAAGGCAAATACCAAGCCCAATGAAGAGAGCTTTGAGAAAGAATGGGGATGCCGATTTGTCAACAGAAGCGCCGAAGAATTTATGTCGTACATGGAGAGAGCTCCGATACAGGAGGCACAGGCACTGGCGGAGAAATGGTGTTCTGAAGCCGTTGAGGTGCGTGAGGCAAAAAATGAGGATATCATCGAAAGTGCAAAAGTTCATATTGCTCTGCGTGATATGATGAGAGATACCGGTGCGGATGCCGTTACCGTGGATTGCCTCGGACTTTCATATGCGGGAGCCTACGGAGAGAACAGACATTTTTATCCGTGCCTATCACACTTCGAGATGCTGAACAAGGGCACGGTTGCGGTATGCGAGGCGGATATCTGCGCCACTGTTTCCTCACTTATCATTTATTACCTCACGGGGAAACCGGGTTTTGTATCTGACCCCGTGGTGGATACATCTTCAGATCAGATTATTTATGCCCACTGCGTGGGGTGCAGGAAGGTATACGGATGTGACGATCCCAGAACCTGCCGTTATTCTATCCGCAGCCATGCGGAGGACAAGAGGGGAGCGTCCGTGCAGATATATTTCCCGCTCGGAGACAGGCTTACAACCTTTATGGTATATCCTTCTGCCATGAATCCTTCGGTAATACATTCATCAAAAGCGGTGGGGAATGTGGGACTCGAGGAGGCGTGCCGTTCAAAGCTTGCCGCGCAGACAGATGCGGAGAAAATTCTGAACAATTGGTCCGGGTGCGGATGGCACCGCGTCACCGTCTTCGGAGATTACCGCAAGCAGCTCATGATGCTGTTAAAGGTCAAGGGCATTGCGGTGTTAGAAGAGGATAAATAAGAGTCCGACGACCACGTCGGCACTTAAAACCGATATTTTCCGGTCCTTGTACAGGGACTGTTTCGTATACCTTGAAACCGGCATATGAAACAGTCCCTTTTCCTTTTTTAATAAGATGACCGAATTCAGGCAAATCGTCCGATAATCACGTCGGTTTACGGTAAAAGCGGCACCGAAAAGCTTATTGATGAAACGGCGCTCGGAAAATATACATGCTTTTGAGTCCGGATTTATCCATCGTGCAATAAAAGGAGCTCCGAGCGAGACGGTTGCGCCCATTGCAACAGGCTGTTCCGATGGATTTTTACACTTTGGAATAATCCGGGGAATTTTTGTTAATATATTAACAAAAATATCGTTTTTTATATATATAAATGCGATTGCTTTATTTATTTGTTTTATAAAATGTGCTATAATTCAAACGAAATACAGATGATTTTCTGTGATTTGTGAATAGTTTACGGCATAAAATATCGCGAAGATCATGACAGCGAGCTTCCGTTCTGATTGCAGCGAAAAACAAAAAGCGGAGGAAGGATGACAGAAAAAAAGTATATCAAAGCTACAACAGAGTTTTCGGATGTCGGAAATCCGGTCCCGGCACCGTATCTCCGCCGTTGCTTTGAGATCGGCGAGATTCCCGATCACGTGGGTCTGTCGGTGAGTTCGCCGGGCTTTTACCGGGCTTTTGTAAACGGCAGTGAGATCACCAAGGGCGCTCTCGCGCCGTATATCTGCAATCCCGATGATATTTGTTATTATGAACGCTACGAAATTTCACGGTATCTGCGTCCCGGTAAAAATGTGTTGGGATTTATTCTGGGAAACGGATTTCGGAATCCGTACGGCGGTTTTATATGGGATTTCGATAAGGTGCCGTGGAGAGGTGCACCGTGTATTGCGGTTGAGCTTGAATATTCGGACGGAGGCAAAACAGTGCGTATTACAGCCGGCGGTGAGTTTCGCACACATCCGTCTCCGATTATGTCGGATGAACTGCGTTACGGAGAAACCTATGACGCGCGGCAAGAGACAAAAGGATGGAATCTGCCGGAGTTTGACGCCGGCGGGTGGAAAAGAGCCATTCCGGAAAAAGCGCCGGAGGGAATTTTGTCGGAATGTCGCGCGGAGCCTGTCCGGTGTGTCGAAACAAAAAAGGCGGAGCGGATAATTGCCGGTGCCGAGGGCTGGATC
>JBJDZF010000205.1:0-16570 GCA_051867855.1 Eubacteriales bacterium | reverse complement strand
ACTCTCACCATAAAAGCGGTTGCCAACGGAGATAGCGGCAAGTTTGCCACGAAGACGTTGGAGATCTATTCCAAAGTGACGATCAAGCAAGGCACCGGCTCTGAGGACCTTTACAAAAAGGCAGGGGAGAGCGTCAGCCTCACCGCAATCGACGCGCCTTCGGGCTATCACTTCACAGGCTGGACAAAGACGGGCGAAGGCAGCTTTGCAAACAGCACCGCAACTTCAACCGACTTTGTCGTGTCCACGTCCAACGTTACGATACAGTCCAACTTCGAGTTGCACGCAGCAACCTCGGCAATCTGGCAATCGGACGGCACAAGACACTGGCACGTCTGCTCATGCGGCACGGAAGTTGACGTCGCACCGCACACGCCCGACCGCGCAGAGGCAACCGAAACCGATGCGGTGAAGTGCACCGTTTGCGGATATATCATCACGCCCGCGCTCGGACATACGACGCATACAGCAGGCGAAGAATGGCTTTCGGACGAGAATAACCACTGGCACAACTGCACGGGCTGTACCGAAAAACTGGACGTTGCGGAGCACACCCTCGGAGAATGGTCGGTCACCATTCAACCGCAAGTGGGAGTTGCAGGCGAAAAGGAGCGCGAATGCTCCGTTTGCGGATATAAAGAAACGGCACCCGTTGATGCTCTTGAAGAGCAGATTACGGTAACGGTAGTCGGCGGAAGTATAAACGGCGGCGCAAGCGTAACGGTTGATAAAAACGGCAGCGTTACGGTTGTTGCGGACGAGGCACCCGAAGGAAAGACGTTCAAAGGCTGGAGCATTGACGGCGGACAGACAATTATCAGCGAAAAAGCAAGCTATACCTTCAACGCAACAGAAAACGTTACGCTCACCGCAGTTTACGGTGATATCGTTCCCGGCAGCGAACAATCCGGCAGCGAACAACCCAACGGCGAACAACCCAGCAGCGAACAATCCGGCGGCGAGCATACAGAGGGTGAGCAACCCGAAAAGACAGGACTTTCCGGCGGTGCGATTGCGGGCATCACGGTTGGCTCCGTTGCGGTAGCGGGAATCGGCGGCTTCTCGGTGTTCTGGTTTGTAATCAAGAAAAAGAAGTTTGCAGACCTCATTGCCATCTTCAAAAAGAAGTAAAACCGGAGAAAAAATGTGTGCAATCAATAAACTGATTATCAGTCTTATCGTACTGTCAATAGTTTTTTGCAAATTCGTCAATGACAAAATGAAGTTGTGTGCCGGTACTCCGTCGGTGGGGGTGGCACCCCCGCTCAATGACATTGTTCGTGCGGATCTTCTGTCGGTCTTGTGACAGAAAATCCATGTGCGTCAAGATAAATATGGAAAAGAAAATAAGAATATGTATAGTTAACTTTTGAGGAATTTCATCAAATCAAGTCGCTCCAAAGCCCTCCCGCGCTCAAAGGCACGGGAGGGCTTTATTTTTTTGGACATTTTGTATCCGGATTTTGTATATGAGATCCTTCGCGGCGCCGTTGCCCGGAAACGTTCAAGGTACACTTTCGTATCGCGCTATCGGATGGAAAAAAGCCTTATTTTTTTCGCTTTTTCGAGCGGGTCAAGGTACGGTCGGACATACATTTTCCTTCTGTGTAAGGATGTTAAGCGCTTTATTTATCTGCTTTTTTGTTATTATATGCGTAGTTATTATTTTGAGAACAATTATATTGAATATTGTCTGATCGTGTTTGAGTGATGGAGACACATGTATGATGAATATTGATTTTTTCTTTTAAAAGATAAAGTATTTAATATTTGGGACAGGGTATTGACTTTGCTTTTTGGATGTTATAGAATAAAGTTGTCCATTTTGGAATATTTTCATGGTCATTTTGACAAATATTTGTAACCATTTTAATAATTATCGGATGGGAGGGCGTATTATATGGATCTGACATTGGATAAAAAAATAATTATGGCAATTCAAAGATTAAATAATATGAATCTGCCCGAAGTGACTACTCCGTTCGTTATGTCTCCGCTGTTCATTCGGTTTATCTGTTCCGGACCATTCAGTACGAAAACACACTTTCATACTTATTACGAGGTGCATTTGCCGATCAGCGGCAGATATGTTATAAATGGAGATAAGGAGACAAGGGAACTTGACAGCACTAATTTTCTTCTCATATCTCCCTATGTGAAGCACCAGTTTTCATGCTCTGATAAGTGTCAAAGAATTGGCATCGGTTTTTATATCTCGCCAAACGAAGGTAATGAGTACGGCGAATATCTCAATAAGCTTTTCAGTAAAAATGATACTTTTTTCGGCACTCAGACAAAGAATATGAAGAGGTGCTTTGAGTGCATCGTGGCGGAATGCAGAAAACCGAATTTTTATACCCCGTACTATATCAGTCAAATGATGATGAAGATAATCGTTGAAATGGCCATCTGTATTGAACCTAACGGTAAAATGTTTCAGTACCAGACCGAGCTTAAGGAAGATCGGCGATTGACCATGGCAAAGCAATTTATATCCGATAATAACCATATGAACATTATAAGCAGAGATGTTGCAAATAATGTTTATATAAGCACCAAACAACTTAACAGGCTCTTTATTGCGAATGAGGGCATGACAGTGCAGAAATATATATCTTCGGTCAAATTTAAAGAGGCGAGACTTTTGCTTTGCAATACTGATATTCCCGTCAGACAAATAAGCAATATGTTGGGCTTTGGTTCGGAGTCTTATTTTAATGTTTTTATCAAAAAGCACACCACCCTTGCTCCGGGGGAATTCAGAAGACGCTTTGGTAATACACCAAAGCAGGATACGCAAACGTAAGAGCAATATTTATCAAAAAAGCTTGAAACACACCAAAACCGATATTGTCATTGAGCAGACTCCATTGTACGGGTTATTTACTTAACCTTATCATCGGCAATAACGTGCTTGGTCTTCTGGAAGGACAGCGAGGAGACAGCAGAGGTTTTGTGATACAGATAAGCATAGAGAATGTCTATGATAGTTATCTGTCCCTGTATCAAGGGAAAATCCACGTCAATATATTTGCTTGATTCGCGAACGGTGGTGCATAGACAAACGTCAGAGAGATTGGTAAGCGGTGAGCCGAGATAATCACAAACCGAAATGACTGTTACTCCGTTTTTGCGGGCAACTCCGGAGATCTCAAGAATACTTTTGGTTCGTCCCGAGGATGAAATGGCAAAGAGGACACAGTTTCCTCCTAACTGTGCCGTTCTCATCTTGGAAAGGATAATATCGGTATCATATGTGCATGAGGGCTTCAGACGTGAAAATTTTATGTAGGCATAGTGTGCCGCAACAGCGGAGGTGCCGAGCCCGATGAAATGGATGTGGGAAGCGCTCTTCATTATATCTGCCGCCCGTTCCAGCTGTTCCGTATGAATGATCTTATGACAATTCGAGACGACGCCGGCAGAATACTCGCAAATTTTCTCTTCCAGCTCTGCCAATGATACCGGATTTTCCTCTTCAACCGCAAAATCCGGTTGAAAGAGATTTTTCGTGCCGTTTTTTTTGATCTCATTCAAAAGTATATTTTTGAATTCCTTGATCCCGGTAAGCCCGAGGTTCTTGAAGAAACGGCAGACGGTAATATAGCTGGTTTCGGTCTTTTCTGCAATTGTTTGCAGTGTAAAGGAAGACAGCTCTGGCAGGTGAGTCAGAATGTAGTCGGCAATTCTACGGTCGGCATTCTTTTTGCTTTTTCGGATTGATTCCAGGCGTACAAGATAGAAAACCTGATCGGACATTTTATTCCCCCCTTTTTCGTACCTTCGATTTTAGCACATAATGATATAAAGTGTCAATATTATATCATAAAAAAATATAAATAACCGAAAAAAGATATTGAAAAGTATCATGGTTTTGAATATAATCAAATCAGAAGAGGTAATACAGCAAAAGTGGGTGCGTGATATCCGGAAAGGCACTTTAAAGATCTGTTTTTGCACTCCGGAATGCGGAACTCTCTGATTACGCTTTACGGAATATGTATTGTCGCGTAAAATGCGGCGGAAAGGATGAACTATGAAACTCGAATATTCTGTTTTTCTCGGGAATGTCGGACATTGCTTTGACAGATACTGCTCGGAGTATTCGGAGCCGTTCTCTGCGGAAGAGCTTTTTACACGTGTCGCGTCGATACCCGAGATTCGGGCGGTGGATCTTGTGATGGATCGGGGTATGATGTCAAGACGCGTTGAGATACGTGCGCATCTGGCGCGCACGGGGCTTCGGGTCGGATCTCTTGCCGTTGATACTTTTGCCGATCCGTTGTATAAAAAGGGAAGTCTTTCCTCAACCGTCCCCGCGGTACGCGGACGTGCGCTTGAGGATGCCAAGCGTGTTATGGATTTCGCCTCTGAGATCGGGTGTCCCATCGTCACACTATGGCCGGGACAGGACGGTTATGATTATATTTTTGCTGCCGACTACATAAAGGAACGTCAGTTGTTTGCGGACGGTGTGGAGGAGCTTTGCCGTTACCGTCCCGAAATTACGGTTACTCTGGAATATAAGATCAAGGAGCCCCGCACACATTCTTACATAAATACCGTGGGCTCCACGCTTCTGATGATTGAGAAGATCGGGCTTCCGAATCTCGGCGTAGCCCTTGACTACGGCCACGCCGCGCTCGGTTATGAAAACGCCGCCGAATCGGTTGCCATGTGTAAGATGTATGGCGACAGGTTAAAGCATATCCACATCAACGATAACTATCGCCTTTGGGACGATGATATGATAGTCGGAACGGTGCACAGCCTTGAATACATTGAGTTTTTCTGGTGGCTGAAGCGTACCGATTATCATGGGTATCTTGTGATCGACCAGTTCCCGTATCGCGAGGACGGCCGTGACGCTGTGTCGGAAAGTGCGAAGTGGCTGGACGCCCTGCAGGAGGTTGCGGAGCGGATAGACGATGCGGAGGTTGAGAAAATCATCGCGGAACGTGACGGAGTTGCCGCAAGTCGCTTTATGAGAGAAATACTGTTCGGAGAGAAAAAATGATGGAAATTACAAATGCGCCTTTTATCCGTGAACTCGGAGAGATGACCGATAATATGAGCCGTCTCGGATGGAATGAACGTAACGGAGGCAATATAAGCATACTTTTGAGAAATGAGGAGATAGAGCCGTATCTTCCGCTTACGGTGATTCGTGATCTCCCGCTTGCAGTGGCGTTCCCCGAATTTGCCGGCAGGTATTTTATCGTGACGGGTACCGGTAAATATTTTAAGAATATTTCCAAGGATCCTGAACGCAATCTCGGTCTGATCCGAATTTCAGACAACGGTTCAAGTGCACATCTCCTGTGGGGATATTCGGACGGCGGCAGCTTTACGAGTGAAATTATCATGCATCTCGGTGCGCACGGCAAACGCCTTGCTCATGACCCGAATCAGCGTGTGGTCATGCACGCGCATCCCACTTCGACCATTTGCATGACGCATATGCATTCATGGGACGAAAAGGAATTTACAAAAACACTTTGGCAGATGTGTACGGAGTGCATTGTGATATTCCCGGAGGGGGTTGGCGTATTACCGTGGATGGTCAGCAGTAACGCCGCCATAGGTCTGGCTTCAGCGGATAAATTTGATGAATTCCGGATCCTGATCTGGGCGCTGCACGGTTGCACGGCAACCGGCGCTTCTCTGGACGAGGCGTTCGGGTTGATGGAAACCGTCGAGAAGGGGGCGGAAATTTATGTGAACATAGCCGGTCGCAGACTATCTGACGGAATTGATGACACCATGCTTCGGCAGGTGGCAGAAGCGTTCCGCCTTGAGGTAAGAGAGGGATGGCTCTGATCGAAAGAGAGTAGTCATACAGTTATGTATAATTCCGGTGACTCGTACGAAACCGAATATTTGGGAGGTAATTACGGCATGAAAGGAAAAACGCTGTTGCTTCGTTCCACGCTGTTTATTTTGATTATGACCTTGCTGTTACCCTTTGCAGTGTCATGCAATCAGAGGAGCGACGAAGGTGCGGATTCACAAGGTGAGGATTTGGGTGATCCTGTGGTCTTTGCCGAAAACAAACAATCGGATTATACCATTGTATATAATTCCTCGGATACTGTGGGAAGAGCCATTGTCACAGAGCTCGGAGAACTGTTATATAATCGTTTCGGTGTTTCTTTCACAACAAGATCGGATGTCTCCGACTACGAAAAGGAGATTGTAGTCGGTCAGGCGAACAGGGAATACGTCGCAACAGTCAGGGAGGAGCTTTCGGATGAGGATGATTTCTTTGTGGGCGTGAAAAACGGCAATTTGTACGTTTATGCCCAATCCTCCGCCGGTATGCGCAAAATGTTCCGGGCACTGGAAAACGTGATCTGGGCAGAAGAAGATACCGTCCTCTCCATGCGTGAGAACTACAGGTATTTCTGTCATGATCACAGTGAGGAGGTAAACCTGCTTTGTCATTCCGCCTCTATTTCGAAAAATGCCTCTGATTATGTGATCATTGTCAATGAGGATAAATCCAACGGGGAAAATAACGATATCAAACGCATTGCCAAGTATGTCAAGGACGCGCTGAACGGAGCGGGTTTTGGAAATCCTTCTATCTATGAGGATTATGAGGATTACGGTGCCGAGGGCAAGACCGAATTTGTCATCGGTGTCTCGGGAGTGGACCGTGAGGATGCCGCCGTTGCCGCGTCGGTCATGACGACTTCCGACGATTTTATCATGACTGTCGGTAAAAAGGGACCTGTGATGTTGGCAACCGATGTGAACAGTCTGATCGTCGCCGCCAAGTATTTTGTGTCGGAGGTAATTCCGAACTCGAAAGACTGTCTCGAGTTGAGAGAGTCCGAAGAATATGTGTACTCTCTGAACGGACGCAATTTCACCGTGTCGCAGGATGAGCTTTACGATTTCTGTGTTAATGTCATGAAGCGGTATCCCACATTATACGATTTTTACCTGCGTTCGGGAAAGGCGGTTTCCAGCGACGGTGTACGGGATCAGAATCTCATTGATGCTCTGGTGAAGAGAATGGGGAACGCAGCGGCATTTTATGTGGGATCATCGAATGTCATTTATGACGGCATGATACGAAAGCTGGATACTACAAACTACGACCGTGTCTGTATGCTACGGGACGGAAAATTGTGGATCCCGGCGGAATTCGCCGACAGTTATTTCAGCGTATCTTATCCGTTGGAGGTTATGGTGGATCTGAATGATATCACCGAAAAGGCGGGGGCGAGCCTATATTATGATGAATCTTCCGGACTTGTTATTGTCACGCCGAAGGAAGTCGCTTCCTTCGGGGACTCGGGCGCGCTGATCAACGGATATACCAACAAGGCTTATATTGACCGTATCCTGAAATTCTTTACCGACCCCGCATTTCCCGAACCTATGTACAATACTGCGGAACAGAGCCGGGTAGTAATTGATACCAAGTACAACTTTCCGGAGAAATCTCTGGGCTATGACCAGTATACTTATGTCGTGACTTACTCACCGTCCATTATCACGACCTATGACCGCGAGACGGGATACAGCGTGCTTTACGCTTCCTATGAGCTTTGCAATATCAATGACGGTGCCGAGCTTTCGACCGTGACCATGATTCAGAAAAGTCTTGACGGTGGAAAGACATGGACGGAATTCTGCAAAATTGCGAATGTCCGTTGGGCGGAGCTGTTCATTCTGAACGGAGAGCTGTACGTTCTGGGATCCGAAAAAACCATAATGCTCTCCAAGATCAGTTCAGAGGGTGAGATCGTCAGACAGGGAAGGCTGTTCGACTATCCCAGCGGAATCACGCAGATCCTAATTGACGGCGGCTACATATATTTTCCCGCCGATTTCGGTGTGGCATCCGCCAACATTAACGACGATCTTTTCGAGCAGTCCAGTTGGACGGTTACCGAGGATCCTAACAAGCAGATCAATATGCAATGGTTTACCTCGATAACCGGCAAGACTCTGGATAATCTGGGAACGATGGATGCAATGGAAGCGAACGCGATAAAGGGGCCTGACGGAAAGATCTACATCATGTACCGGATCGAGACCGAGCCGAACGCCGACTATGCCGCGCTTTTCCGCCTGTCCGACGACCGGACGGCACTTGAATTGCTGCCATACGACCAATCGCTGGTCTCTTTGCCGACCACCGTCAGCCGTTTCACCATCAAATACGACAAGATCAGCGGCTATTACATCATGCTTTCCAACTGGTTTACAGAGCCACGCAACGGCTGCCGTGCGAGAAATGTCATGGGAATGTCGGTGTCGAAGGACCTGCTGACATGGACCAAGATAGATGTTCTGCTTACCGAGCGGGAACTTATGAATGAAGAAGCGTCAGTCTGGGCCCACGCTTTCCAATACACCGACTGGGATTTTGACGGCAATGACATCGTCATGGATGTGCGGGAGGCTACCGGCTACTGCAATACATTCCACGACGGAAAATATCTCACATTCTATCGCCTGCAGAATTTCCGTGAACTGATTGCCAAGGTGATGGAATAAGTTACGGGCAAAACAGACCGTGCGCCCTTGACGGTATCGGAGGGTACGGCATGAGGTCGACACGGAAAATTATATACTTATAAGGAGAAAAACAATGAAAAAGCTCATATGCCTGCTTCTGGCGCTCATGATGTTGCCTGTCAGCCTTGCTTCCTGCAGTGATAAAAAAACGGAGGAACAGGATACGACAGAAACAGCACAGACTCAGGGGGTAACTACGGAAGAAAACAAAAAATCTCTTCTCCCCGAAAAGGATTTCGGCGGTCAGGTCGTCAAAGTTCTTCAGAGGTCGGATTGCTACAAACAGGAATGGAACTATGAGTGGGAATCCATTGACATTCTGAGCGACGCATTGGCGGAAAAGACCGCATATCTTGAGAAAAAGTACAATATATCTTTCGAGTATTACGATTGCGGACTTCTGGAATCCTCTATCATCAAGAATAATATCTCCGCAGGCAACCAAGCCTATGACTTTCTCTCCTTCTCTCCGTTGTTTATCGAGGGATTCACCGAAAGCGGGCTCATCAGGAGAATGGATTATATTCCCAATCTGAATCTGGATCAGAGTTATTGGTATCAGAATCTGAACGGTTCTCTGGCGCCTGACGGCAATCAGTACTTCCTGTTTGGCGCGTCTAATCTCAGCTCGCTCTGGACGGCGTACGGCGTATTCATGAACAGGACTTTGCTGGAATCCCTATACAGAGGCAATGTGGATATTTATCAGATGGTTCGCGACAAAACATGGACCGTTGAGGCTATGTTTGATATTGCCAAGGATGCCTATTATGATATTGACGGCGACGGTTATTCTCTTAAGGACCGATACGGAATAATCTATGCCGGCGGAAGCTGGTATTCCCTCTTTTACGGCTCGGGTATGCAGTTTGTAAAGGTAGGGGATGACGGCAACTTTACCTGTGACCTTGCCAACGACAATGCCATCACTCTGTTGCAGAGAATAATTGAAGTCATCGGAAATCGGAGTTACACAAAGGAATTTATAGCAAACGACGATGATGACGAATGGGAAGATTTTGTTGAGGGACGTTCACTCTTTATTCCGGAATCCATGGCGATCTCCAATATGTGCAGAAAAAATATGTCAGATGAGTACGGTATATTGCCAAATCCGCTTCTCACGGAAGGGCAGAGCTCTTATTATTCCGAAATCCATCCCAATCATTCATCCGCTTTTGCAGTTCCTATCGATGTCCCGACCGAACGGTTCGATCTGATCGGCTGCATTTTGGAGGACGGTTGCTATATTGCGGAGCAGGTCCAACTCCCGGCATATTATAATTCTTTGCTGAAGGGCAGGATCGCACACGATGAGGAATCGGTTGAAATGCTTGATTACCTTTATTCCAACCTCATGCTTGATGCCGCGCTGGTCTACGCACAGGATCTGGACGTAACGATCCGTTCCCTTGTGGACGGCGGGGATTCAACGAAAGTTGTTTCCAGTCTGAAGGCGCTTGAGGACCCGCTGAAGATAAAGCTTTCTGAATTGAGCGAAAATTTGCGTGGCCTGAAAGATGATACACCGGGCACCTGACTGTAAGAAAAAGGAGATGCTGATAATGAAAGATCCTGAAATTATCTGGGAAACCTGGCGGGAGGAATTGGGATACTCTTCCAAACCTATCGCAACAGAGGAGGAACGACTTGACCAGGCAGCACTGGAGGTATATTTGCGACGTATGGGCAATGCCATTCTGTTCTGTGTGGGATCCTCCGATGCAATCTATATGGGCAGATTCCTGAAATTGGACCCCGAGGATTATTCCGTTGCGGCGGTAAGGGACGGAGACAAATTTCTTCTTCCGGGCGGATTTGTACGTAAATACATAGAGGAGACCGCTGATGACTCTGCACCGGTGGACGTGAAGGCGATCTGCGAGGGAAAGGATTATTCCTTCTGTTATGACGAAAAAACGGGTCTGTTTGCCGTTTGCCCCAGGTCGTGCCGAGTTTTCCTGAGAGAGACCGATCCCGGCTTTTTGGACCGTATGGAGCGTGTGTTTCACGAGCCGTTTTTGCCGAGACCAAAATACAATAACACCCAGGAGACCAGACAGATCATCGAGGAGTCATATTTTCCGAGAGGGCACGTTCAGTATTACAAAAAAATGCACGTGAACCTCTACACCCCCAGCCTGCAGATAATGTGGCAGGACGGAAAAAAGGTTATTTATCTTGCTTACGAGCATAATGTGAACCAGAACTGGGAAGAGGTTTCCTGTGATACAGTGGTTAAGGTCAGTTATGATGACGGCAAGACATACAGGGATTTTTGCGTCATTCCCAATATGCGTTGGGCGGGCTTCTTTACGGTAAAGGGAGAACTTTATCTCCACGGCAGCCGGGTCATTCCGTTCCACGCCGTGTGGATAATCAAGCTTAATCCCGACGGGACCTATTTGTCAAAGGATATGGAAGTAAGATCCTGGACGCAGGCAAATCCCGCCATTGTGGCAAACCACAGGATCTACCTGCCTACGTTCCCGATGATCATGTCAGCGGACATTGACAGAAATCTGCTGGATCCCGACTCATGGGAATACTCGAACGATATGAGTGAGGTGGTTTCGCACGAATGGCTGTGCAGAGCCACAGGAGTTGCCGGATATCCGTCGTATTGGCCGCTTGAGGCGTCCGTCGTGCATTCACCCACAGGGGAGCTGTACGTTACCGTTCGGTTGGAAATGATCCCTTATAACGGATTCATGGGCTTGATGCGGCTCTCACCGGACGGGAAGACTCTGACGCTGGATGAACGCTGCAACGGCCTTGTACATATGCCCACATCCGTCAGTAAGGTGGATATAAAGTACGATCCCGAAACCAAGCTTTATATCGGACTTCCCAATTATCCGGCTATCAATACCCCGTACATATGCGGAGGTCCCCCTATTTCGGGGCAGAGAAACATTCTCTGCATTGCAGCATCGGAGGATTTGATCCATTGGCATATGCTTGACATTCTGCTTACCGAACAGGAGGTTCTGAATCCTGCATTTTCGGCGAGGGCGCACGGATACCAGTATGTGGAATGGGTGTTTGACGGCGAGGATATTCTGATGTCAGTGCGTGAAGCGAACGGTTATACCAATCTTTACCACGACGGCACTATGATGACTCTCTACCGTCTGAAGGACTACAAGAAGTTTGTGAAAAAGAGATTTGAGGAGACTGAAGTATACCAAAAGAAATCCATTTGAGGAGGCATAAACGCATGAAAAGAAAGTTATTCCTGCCGATGGTTCTGGTGTTGGTTTCGATGCTGATATCTGCGTTGGTTCTCCCCGCCGCAGTTGCGCTCAATGATGATGACGCAAGGGATCTGTCGGAACATCTGACGATCCATTACGATTTTCGCGGAAGCACCGATGCCGAGCGACTCAAGGACAAAGCCACTGCCGGTAACGCGCAGGACGATCTGACAATTCCGGAGGGCAAATCCGACATATTTACCCTGACCGACGGTTCGGTGGAGCAGAATACCACCCTGACCAACGGATTCGGCGTATCCGTTTATGCGGACAGCTCCGCGGATATCCTGGAGTCCGGGCAGGGCGAGGGAACCTGGTTCATTCGTTTCCGTGCGACAGCCCCGGGTGATTATTCGCTGCTGGATCTTCGGAAAAACGGAAACGGCAGACCGCTTTGCGTACAGCTCCTTTCAAGCGGAACTATCCGGCTGTTGCAATCGGATGTCAATTCTCCCGACTCCTATCAGGAGATCGGCAGTATGAATATTAAGTACGATTTCACCAAAGGCGAGTGGTGCAACGTCTATATTCAGAGATATCTGTATCTGGAAGAGTATTATCACTATAAGGCGTATGTTTCATACGGTGGCAGTACTGTGCTGACAGCCTCGGGTACCGAGGCAACCGGTTGGGTCATCGGAAACAAAACCAACGGACTGACCCCCACCTCCTATCCTTTGGGACTGTTTACGCAATATGGTCAGACTTGGCCTACCGTCAAGGGATTGTCATATGATGATGTGCGGTATTACAATGTGGCACTGACAGAAGAAGAGATGCAGGGTATTCTTTCCGACGCTGTGTTCTGCGAGAATATCGGGGGCGGTGAAGGTGAGCAAGGGGAGACCGATGCGGTCGAACAGATCAACTACGATCGGAGCGATCTGGATTCCTGCATGATCCTGCATTATGATTTTAAGGGTACCACGAATGCACAGCGCCTTGCAGACAAAGCGACGGCAGGAACCGTGAAAGACAATCTTGTTATCAAGGAGGGGACCTCTTCCGCGTACACTTTTTCAAACGGTACGGTGAAGCTGAACAGCAGTATAAATACCTATCTGTATGCACCGGCTTCCGATGATCTGGTCCGTGCCAACATGGGGGAGGGGAGCTGGTTTGCACGGTTCTCCGCAACTGCGGCGCCCGCAAAGGATTGGATGGTTATCCTTGATCTGCGTCAGAACAGTGTCTCCAGAGGATTTTTCCTGGCACTGCGTCCGGACGGCAAGCTCTATATTGCGGCATCCTCAGGAACTTCACCCACCGACGGAAAACAGCTCAATCCGGTCGAAGGATTCACATATGCGTTTGACGGTGAAATGATCAATCTTTTTGCCGTACGTTCATTGACAGACGGAAAGTATTCTTATACGCTGTATTATTCCAAGGGGGACAGTACCGACTTTGAAAAGATCACCGAATGGGTCATATGCGACGCGGCTTCCGGTCTGGCAAGCACCGAGGATATTCCGCTCGGTATCTACAATCAGGCAAACGTGACATGGCCCGCGGCTTCCGGTATGATCATTGACGATATACGGTGTTATGTCGTTCCGCTGACAGCGGAAGAAATGGCATCGGTAATGACCAACCTTGATGCAGATCCCGGGGAAGAGGAAAACCCCGGTTACGGTCAGGGTGAGGATGAGACCGATGACTTTGAGCACCATTACAGGGAGCCGGAGACCTCAAGATCCGCAGAATTCAGCACTGCAGAGCCCGGGTTTGATCCCGGAACACCGAAAACTCCCGAAATGGCTACCGAAAACGCCGAAGAGAGCGAAAGATCCTATGATACTACCGAACCCGATGCAAGCGCCGGGAGTACCGTGAGCGAAGATGGCAAAGACAGCTCGGGTTCAAAAAAAGGATGCGCTTCCGGTTTGGCATTGCTTCCGCCTGCGATCCTCATTGTCGGTATTTTCACCTGCGTGAATTTCAAAAAAAACAGATAGGAAGGAAAGAACGATGAAAAAACGTGTATTCTCATTCGTACTGTGTCTCGTAATGCTGCTGTCTCTTGCGGTATTTCCCACACAGGCAGCCGACGGCATTGCCGAGCATCTGATCATTCACTATGATTTTGAAGGTGACACCGATTCCGAGCGGCTGCTTGATAAAGCGCCTGCCGGAACAGTCGCCGATAATCTTGTAAACTTCGGTCAGACCGGCGGTATAGTTGTGGAAAACGGTATGGCAACTTCTGCGGTCTCAAGCGCAAAAAGTGTTCTTTATGCACCTGCATCCGACGATATCCTTGCGACCGGTCAGGGGGAAGGAACATGGTTCTTCCGCTTCAAGTCGACGTGTGCGGGAACGTTGCTGGATCTGCGTCAGAACAGTGAGGGACGCCCTCTGTACCTCTCCTTGACGAGTGACGGAAATCTTGAACTGTTCCAGGCGGGTATTGATAACCCTACAGGTTATGTTAAGGTCGGAACCGTGGATCTCGGATACGATTTTGCCGAGGCGAAATGGTGCAACCTATTTGTACGCCGCTATCTTAAGAGCGGGGAATACTATTATTATCAGGTATTCTTTTCCTATGAAAACGGCGTAAACTTCTCATACTCTTCCGAGTATCTGATAGGAAACAAGACCAAAGGATTGGTGCCCACGGCATATCCGCTTTCGCTGTACAGCCAGTATTTCTCCAACAGCAGCAGTTTGTGGCCCATAGCCGACGGACTGACGTTGGATGATGTCCGCTACTACGACATTAAACTGGATTGGGCGGGAATGACCGAGGTCATTCAGAAGTCCAGCTTCGGCACTCCGGTACGGGATCTGAATAAGGCAATGACAATTCACTATGATTTTGAGGGCGATACGGTTGCCGAGGCGCTGAAGGATAAGGCTGTTTACGGAAACTCTGCCGACGACCTGACAATATACGGTTCCGAAAGTGGTTATACTTTTGAGGACGGTAAGGTGACTTCCGTTTCCGGATCCCAGGATATTTACGCCGCGGCATCCCTTGACCTGAAAAAAGCAAACGAAGGGGAGGGAACCTGGTTTATCCGATTCTCCTCGACAAACGCGGCAGATCAGATCCTGTTGGATTTCCGCGATAACAGCGTTTCGAGACCCCTGTATCTGTTGCTGGAGTCCGACGGTCAGTTTACACTCAACATTGGTACCACGGGCAGTTCCTCCACCTTCAATTATACGAATATGGAGATTCTCGGCGCTCCTTACGCTTTTGACGGTACAGTTGTCAATCTGGCGCTTGTCAGAGTGCTCGAGCCGAGCAATTCCTATTATTACTATAAGTTCTATTATTCCTTCGGGGACAGTGCGGAATTTGTGTATTCGAATATACGTCTCTCCAACAATCTGACCACGCAGGTGTCCGCAGAGGGAATATGCCTCGGGTTGTTCAATCATCCTAAGACGACATGGGGTTCCAATGCGGGGCTTACCTATGATGATGTTCGTTATTACACCGTTGCGCTCGCCGAGGATGAACTGGGGAGGGTCATCTCCGAGGACATCTGCGCGAGAAGCCGGATTTACGGCTATCAGGTATCCGCCGATTACACGAATGATTCCTCTGCGGAGGTCTATGATCTTCGTTTGATTGCCACTATCGACGCCGCGGATCTCGCGGGTGCGGGCTTCTTTGTTACTTTGGGGGATAAGACCGTGGATCTGCCGGTTTCATGCTGTTTCTCATCACTTCTGGCAAAAGACACAGACACCGGCACCATGACGCAGGTAACAGCTCCCGAGGGAACATACTTTATAGCGGTTGTGATAAAGAATATTCCCTCAACGACCCTGCCGACCCTTAACGTGAAGCCGTATATCACAGAGACTGCAACTCCGATCTGCGGCGCCGGCTCTGCGTTTACCGTGACGAAATAAGGAGGATTAGATCATGAAAAAGAAATATAATCAGATTAATATTGTGTTTATTGATGCAAAGCCATGTGATATATTGACCTCTTCTTTCGAATATCGGAGCAGTTACGCCGGAGATGTCTTTGATTGGAATATTTTCTCCTGACCGTAAAGGAAAAATATGCTGTTGCCGGAAACGGCAACAGCATAAAAACGGATATTGACTGTGTTTTATTCTCATGTGCCGGAGATTAAGCAGAATCTTCAGTTGTTTACGGCATAAATATATTGTTACAAAACAGAGAAAAATATGTTGCATGATTTATCTTACGAATTCCGGAAAAAATTAGCCTCCGGACAAAAATTGTACGGCACGGAAATCGATCTTTGCGATCCCTGTGTCACCGAAATGGTTGGGCAGTTCGGTTTTGATTTTCTTTGGATAGACCAGGAGCATGAGGCAATGGACTATCAGACCGTGCTTGCTCACATTATCGCCGCACACTCTGCGGGAGTACCGTCCCTGGTGCGGATCCCCTGGAATGAGCCCTACCTTGCAAAACGCGTGATGGAAATGGGCCCCGACGGTATCATTTTCCCTATGGTCTCCAATTCCGAAGAGCTTTCAAAGGCCATGGATGCCTGTATGTATCCTTCGTTCGGAAAACGCGGCTTCGGTCCGCGCCGTGCCTGCGGTTACGGTGCCGAGGATCTGATGGAGTATATAAAGGACGCGCCCAACCGTACCGTCCGCTTTGTTCAGATCGAATCCAAAGAGGCGGTCCTCGACATTGACGAAATGATGAAAAATCCATATGTGGACGGTTTTATCATAGGTCCGTGCGATCTGTCAGGTACCATCGGAAAACTGAATCAGATATTTGACCCGGAGGTGCTCGCACTCATTGATACCGTCATTGCCAAGGGGGAAG
>JBJDZF010000204.1:0-3787 GCA_051867855.1 Eubacteriales bacterium | reverse complement strand
GGCAGAAGTTTCTTACGGAATACTACCTCGAGGCAGGAGTCGGGGGTATAGCCACAGCCGTTCACAGTACGCAGTTTGAAATACGCGATCCGGAGTTCGATCTCTTTGAGCCGGTGCTGAAATGCGTAAGCGAGACGATAGACGAATACGAGAAGAGGACCGGTAAGGTCATTATCCGTATCGCAGGAGTCTGCGGAAAGGACGAGCAGGCGGTTCGCGAGGCACGCCTTGCCGCAAAATACGGCTACGATGCCGTACTTCTGAGTCCCGGCGGACTTTCGGATTACAGCGAAGATATGCTCATCGCGAGAACCGAGAAGGTTGCCGCCGTTATGCCGGTTATAGGCTTTTATCTCCAGACAGCCGTCGGAGGTCGCTACCTCTCGTATGATTATTGGAGACGCTTCTGCGAGATCGACAATGTTGTGGCGGTCAAGTGCGCGTCGTTCAACCGCTATTCGACCGTTGATGTCGTCCGTGCCGCGTCATTTTCCTCGCGTGCCGATAAAATAGCATTGTATACCGGAAACGACGATAACATAATTTACGACCTCATATCGGAATTCAGCTTCCGTGACGGAGACAGGGTTGTAAAAGGGAGATTCAAAGGCGGACTGCTCGGGCACTGGACCGTATGGACACACAGTGTTACACAGCTTTTCGAGCGTATCCGCGAGAATCCGCACGACCCTGAGCTGCTGACCCTCGCAACCCAGATAACCGATGCCAACAGCGCCATCTTCGATGCGGCGCACGGCTTTGCCGGATGTATATCGGGTATCCATGAGATACTCAGGCGGCAGGGACTCATAAAGTACATTCACTGTCTGTGCGATCATGAAAAGCTCTCGGATGGTCAGTCGGAGGAGATAGACAGAGTGCTTTCAATGTATCCGCACCTGACGGACGATGAGTTTGTAAAGGACTACATAAGCAGGAAGGCTTCCTCAAAATAAGTCGGAACATACTGCGGCCTACCGCATATACGGAGTGGTTTGTGCGTGATCCGCCATCACTTTGTTCAATTTATCACGGCTAATGTTTCAGAGCGGATCTTCCGCCGCGGAATTGCGATTATTAGTTCCTGCGGCGGTGAAGTCCGGGAAAGGTATGATCATAAATTATGAAAACATCGGGTAAATTCGGAGATATAGTTCCGTTGCCCTCGGGAAAATTTCCGATTCCGAAAATATTCCCGCCTGCATCCCGCCATCCGAGACTGCTCGTTGGGGAGGGGGAGCTTGAGGCGCTCAGGCTTAAGCTTGATATGCCGGAATACGCCGAAGCGCGCAGGGAATTCCTTCAGCTTGTAAATACTCCTTACCCCGAAGAGCTGAAGATCGATGCCGTAAGAAGCGGCAGGGTGCTCGGAGGTATCGAGGCAAAAGCATATTACTATCTGCTCTTCGGAGACAGATCCGTCGGACTTGATGCGCTGGCGTCGATAAAGAAATACATAGAGGATGCGTCTTTCGACGGTCTTGCAGACGATTACAGGGCGATGGGACACACGATGTTCACCGCCGCCGAGGTATATGACTGGTGTAATCCTCTGCTTGATGAAGACGATAAATATTTTATAGTATCGGCAGTTGAAAATCTGATCGCTCCCAACATGGAGATCGGAATGCCGCCGTGTCGCTACGGTACCGTGGTTGGGCATCAGGCGGAGGCACAGCTGCTTCGTGATTGGCTTTCTTTCTCCATAGCCGTATACGACGATTTTCCGGATGTGTATGAGTTTGTGGGCGGACGCTTTTTCGACAGGTACGTACCGGTGAGAAATTACTGGTATGAGTCGGAGGCGTTTATACAGGGAAGCTCATACAGCGGATATCGCTTTGCGTGGGACCTGTGGTCCGCATGGATATTCAAAAAGATGACCGGAAGCCTTGTGTATTCCGAGAAGATGAAGACGATACCCGCGCAGTGGATAATGTACCGCAGACCCGACGGCGAGGGGATTAGAGACGGCGACGATTATGCCGAGCTTGGCGGAAGATGGGATCAGTACGGCTTTGCGTGGTTTCTTGCCGGAAACCTGTTCCGGGATCCCGTGTATATGTACCAGGCGTTCTCGAAGATAGGAAAAAGAGACAGATTCTTTTATAACGAGCTTACCCTGACACCCGTGCAGATGATGCTTTTTGACGATGTTTCGGTAGGCGTGAGAGAAGACTTTTCGGATTACCCGAAAGTCAGATACTATCCCGACCCCTGCGGTCTGACAATAGCGAGAACCGGGTGGGATATCGGACCGCAATCCCATGATGTAATGGCATTTATGAAGATCGGCGGATACTGGTCGGCAAACCATCACCACATGGATTTCGGAGCTTTCCAGATCTTTTACAGAGGGATACTTGCATCCGACTCGGGAGCATACGTGCATTACGGTTCTCCGCACGACATGAGCTATAACAAACAGACGATAGCTCACAACTGCCTGCTCGTATACGATCCGGACGAAACAAACGGAAAAGCGGTAAACAGCGGCGGTCAGCTGATGATCCCCGGAGAGATCATGGATCTTGAGTACTGGACGGACGAGAGCCGCGGCTATAAGATGGGTGACGTTTACGCACATGACGAGAATGAGGAATGTACGTTTATTGCCGGAGACATCACAAAGGCATACGGGAAAAAGGTCAGTCAGGTAGTCAGAAGAATGGCGTTTATACCAACCGACTGCAAGAACATTCACGCGGTGTTTGCGGTGAGCGACGTGGTAGTCTCAACCGATCCCTCTTTCAAAAAGACCTCTATGCTGCACTGTCAGCAGGAGCCGCAGATACAGGGAAAAACGGTAATTATCAGACGTACCGGTTCTCCGGAAAGCTATCACGGAATGAAGCTTGATTACAACGGTATGCTCGTGAGCCGCACATTGCTCCCGAAGGACGCCTCGATCACTTCGGTCGGAGGTGAGGGACGGGAATTCGTCATAAACGGAGAAAATTATCCGATTCCTTATAACGGAAAGCTCAGGGAGAGCGCCGAGACCGGATGGGGGCGTGTCGAGATCTCGCCGACGCACCGGCGTCGGAAAGACGAGTTCTTCAACGTAATGCTCGTATGCGACAACGGCGATGTGCCGTGTGTCGAACCCGCACTCTGCGAGGATGAGCAAACCGTGGGCGCGGTCGTATGTTCCGAGGCGATATTCTTCTCAAGAGGTAAAGAACGCATCGACACGGACTTCAGCACCGATACGTCGTATTCACCCGTTCCTGTCCTTAATTATCATATCTGCGGACTTGCGGCAGGAGTATGGTCCGCAAGATGTGAGGACGGCAGTGTCATCACCGCAGAGGTATCCGCGACCGAATCAACAATGAACTTCAAGGGTCCGCGCGGAAAGATCACATTCATTGCACACAAGCGGGAGAAGTGATCCGAACGTAACCGGATATCCTGCGTTTCCCGTATAGTGTAATACGAAACGGTTTGACCGGATACATAAGACGGTATTCCGTTATTTTCACGGAGTGTTACAGCGCAATGCGTCTGTTTCATACTTATACGTACAATAATAAGGAGGAAAGTAAACATGAAAAAGACATTATCATTGCTTTTGGCATTGCTGATGCTGATGAGCACTTTCGCAGCCTGCAAAAAAGACAGTAAGGATGTTACAAGGCATACTCCGGATTCATTTGTCATAAGTCCGTCTATATTATCAAAGCTACGCTCTTTTGTTATCCCCATACCAAGATGAGAATAATCCACTCTCATTACATTTGTGGTATGAGTCTGTTTAGAGCAAACGCACATGTCTTTTGTTATT
>JBJDZF010000203.1:0-3792 GCA_051867855.1 Eubacteriales bacterium | reverse complement strand
AAATGACATGAAGGGATTGGCGGCGGTCGCCGGAAAAAAGTCGGCGCGGAAAATGGACGTGCGACGGAGTGTGGTTTTCACTTGCCCATTCATGCGGAACTGTGGCGGTTGCCGTATCGAACGCAGAGATCGGGATTGATATAGAAAATATCGGAATGATTCGGGACAAGTACACAAAAGAACAGATTTTAAAACTCTCGGATAAGCTCGGCGTTACGCAGGATCCGGAAATGGGCGACGCGTACATGAATTTTCTTAACGAATGGACGAGAAATGAGAGCATCTTTAAAAGGCTCGGAAAAGGTCATTTCTCTCCGTCGGGGATAAGCGCGGATGAGCCGTATACATACTCCGGCGTTCTTGATGTAACGCCGAAGATATATCTGGCGTTCAGCGGCAAAAATTCCGCATCGGCAAGCATTTATTTTTGTGAAAAACCCGGTGAAAAATCTCTTGTGAACGATAAATTTACGGAAAGTATTAAATGATGAAACCGATAATTATAACAGCTTTGATCATTATTGCGGCGTATGCGTTTTTTATCGCGGGGCCCGCGATATCATCATTCTTTTCGATATTTACGAGGAAAACCGGAACCCCATTCAGGGAGATGAATATCGAAAAATCGTATTACGCTCCGTTTTACGGAGAAATGTGCGCCGCGCTTCTGCGGATCGACGCACTTGAGCGGAAAAAGATCACCGTAAGATCCGAGGAGGGCTTCGATCTTGCCGCGTCATATTATCCCGGAATGTCGTCGGATACCGTGATCCTCGTACATGGGTACAATACCGTGCCGCTTAATAACTTCGTGTTGATAGCGGATTATCTCCACGATAAAGGTTACGGAATTCTTATGCCCGATTGCAGGGCCCACAGAGAGAGCGGGGGAAAGAGATGTACACTTGGACTGAAAGAACAGTATGACCTGATCAGATGGATAGAGTGCGCAGACAAAACCCTCGGCTCGGAGAACATTTTCATATACGGAATGTCCATGGGGGCGTCAACTGTCGCGTACGCTTCCGATAAGATAACGAATAATAAGGTCAGAGGAATGATCCTCGATTGCGGTTTTTCGTCACCGTACTCCCAGATGAGCATAGATATGAGAAACAGGCATATACCCGCCGCGTTGCTGATGCCTATCGTCCGACTTTTGGGAAAGCTGATCCTCGGCGTTGACATTAAAAGCTCCGTCTGCGATTCACTCCGAAGGACCGAAATTCCGGCGCTGTTCCTCCACGGAGCGGAGGACGATACAGTTCCCCTGTGTGAGGGCAAGGCAAACTACGAGGCGTGCTCTTCCGAAAAAGAAATGATAATCGTTGAGGGAGCCGCACATACAATGTCATTCATCGTGGGTGCCGACAAAGTTCCCGACGCAGTCATAAATTTTTTTACAACAAACAGAAAGGATGAGAAGTATGAAGACATTTGAAATTCTTGTCGACACTACATCGGATCTTGATGAAAAATTCCTGGCAGAGTACGACATTAAAATGATCCCGGGGCATATTGCCGTTGACGGTGTGGACACCATTTCGTTCGTGAACTGGAACACGATTTCGAGAGAAGAGTTCTACTCATCACTCAAGGCAAATCCGGATAAATACAAGACAAGTCCGCCGAGCGTCGGCGAAATGGCCCAAAAAATGGAACAGATCGTTTCTACGGGTATGGGCCTTCTTTACGTTGCGTTGTCGAGCGGAATAAGCGGTGCATATAACTTCTCTCTCCAGGCGAAGGATATCGTCAGGAAAAAGTATCCCAACGCGAAGATCAGATTGATCGACTCCCTCAGATTCGGACCGGCTATCGGTCTGATGGCTGTAAATGCATCGATCATGCGAAGCGAGGGAAGATCGGTTGATGAGGTTGCCGATTTTCTTGACGCGAACAAGAACAGATACCATCAGGCAGGATGGCTTGACGATCTGTCCTTTGTTGCAAAGCAGGGAAGGCTCACAAACTCCAAGGCATTTTTCGGAACACTCGTGGGGATCAAGCCCATCGGTGAGTTCGACTATAACGGTCTCACAACGGTTCTCGGCAAGGCAAAAGGCGAGAAGAACGCATACGAAACACTGCTTGCCTATATAAAAGAAACGATAGTCAACCCCGAAGAGCAGATCATATTTATAGCGCAGTCAAACAGAGTGAAGCAGGCAGAAAAATATAAAGCAATGATTGAGGACACATTCCATCCGAAAGCGGTTTTTGTCAAGGATGTTTATCCGTCATGCGGTACGAATGTAGGTCCGGGACTTATGGCGGCGTATTATATCGGCAAGGAAATTTCTTCGGATCTCTCTTATGAGAGAGATATCATTAAAAAGTATACCGGGAGATAAATTATGAAAAAAATGCACAAGAAATGGCAGCTCTTGCTGTATGCGGCATCGGGTATGGGCGTTAATCTGCTTAACCTGATGATGGGCTCGTATCTATGCAGCGCGGTTCTTATCGGTGGCTTCGGAGAGGCTGCGATAAAGAATCAGACATTTGAACAGAGAGACCTCGTTATAGCGGGCGTGTGGTCGATAATGATCCTTATTGCGAAAATCATAGACGGAATAATCGATATTCCGATGGCATCCTTCACCGACAGGCTGAAAACACGGTGGGGACGCCGCAGACCATCGCTCGTCATCGGACTTATCCCGATGATTTCGGCATATCTGCTGTTTCTTGTTGTGCCTAATCCGAACGGGGCAACGCTTCTGAACACCATTTATTACGGAGTGGTCCTCTGTGTGTTCTATACGTCGTATACGCTTACTATGGTAACATACTACGCCACTTTTACCGAAATTGTCGATAACGTGAAGGACCGCAACTTCATGTCCAACGTAAAGTCAGTCTGTGATATCGTTTACTTTATTGTAGGATATGTTGCGGTAAGCGCGATGCTCAAGGGAATGAATCTGCGCATGGTTGCTGTCATTGTTCTTCCCATCGTTCTTACTATGCTCATCCCTGTATTTATGATAAAAGAATCGAGGGATGAGATAGGTACGACGGGATGCGCAGAGACGGTAAATCTCGTAAAATCAGTCAGGTATGCCTTCGGCAATAAGACCTTTATCGTATGGATGCTCGTTTATTCGTTCATGACATTCTCCGTCCAGCTCTTTCTCGGCGGAATAAACGAGTACTTCTCGTTTGTCAACATGAGCATGATATTCGTAATGTTGGCGGCATTCCTTCCGGTTCCGCTCACACTTGTTCTTTATAATAAGCTTATGTCGAAAAAAGGCTTTGGATTTGCATACAGATACACTTTGGTGATGTTCGCCATCGGCATGATCTCGATGTTCGCTGTATCCTTTCTACCGGTCGGGACAGTCAAAACGGTTCTTTCGATCCTTACCGGCATTATATGTTCGTTTGCGGTCGGATCGATGTTTGCCGTGGCATACTCGGTTCCTTCCCAGCTTGCCGCTGACGAAGAGAAGAATACGGGAATTTCAAACTCCGCGATGTACTTCGCGGTACAGGGGCTGTTTTCCGGGGTTGCGACCGGCATAGGCACGGGACTTGTTCTTACCGCTCTCAAGGGAACCGAAGACAATCCGTCGAACGGCATGGTTTATCTGACGCTTATTGCGGGCATCGGATCGCTCGTTGCTTTTGCGCTTACGGCAATTCTTCCGAAGTCGATCACCTCAATGGGCAAGGAAAATACGGATCGGTCTTAAGAGGTTTTTATGAGCATAGCAAGACTTGACGGCGTTCTGTTTGCCGGAATGTTGCAGAACGGTCTCAACAATCTTTGTAATCACGAGGAAG
>JBJDZF010000202.1:0-3794 GCA_051867855.1 Eubacteriales bacterium | reverse complement strand
CCAAGTAGTTTAGAAACATATTCATGGGTACTTTGCTCATTGCCGCCGAGATAAAGGAACTCGTCGCAGTTACCAACAATACTTTCCCATTGCTTTTCAAACAGGGCTTTGAGCTGTGCCAAATTCTGTATGATGATAGAAACCGAAATCTCACGCGAACGCATAGTAGAAAGCAGTTTGTCAAATTCATCTGGCAAGGCAACGTTCGCAAACTCGTCCATTACGAAATGAACGTGAACCGGAAGTCTGCCGCCGTGTATAGAATCGGCTTGGTAATATAGTTGCTGGAATAGTTGGGTGTACAGCATACCGACGATAAAGTTAAAGGAACTGTCGTTATCGGGGATAACAGCGAACACCGCTGTCTTTTTCTCTCCGATAGATTCCAGTTCCATTTCGTCGATCTGCGTGATACCCGCCAGCGAATCAAGGTTGAACTTTTCAAGTCTGGACACAAGCGAGATCTGAATGGATTTCAGAGTCTTTGCGCTGCCGGAGTGATACGCCCGGTAATACTTGAGCGCGATATGCTCCGGGTTCTTTGCTTCCAGTCTCTCAAACAGTTCATCGAGCACCGACTGGTACTCTTCGTTGTCCTCTTTCACATCGCCGGACCTTATCATTTCCATGACCATCGGGAAGTTCTGCTCATCGGGCGGAGCTTCATAATGGAGGTAGCAGACAAGAGCTTTCAAAAGCATAGCCGCAGTCTGATCCCAGAACGGGTCCTGCGTCTGACTGCCTTTGGGCGTTGTATTCTTAAAGAGGTTTGTGGTAAGGCGCTGAATGTCGTCATCGCTGTGCAGATACACAAACGGGTTATAACAATGGCTCTTTTCCATGTTGATAAGGTCAAGAACCTTTATGTCATAGCCTTGTTCTTTCAGAAGATTTCCCGTATCGCGGAGCAGTTCGCCTTTCGGGTCAAGCACCACAAAGCTTGTGTTGGCGTTCATGATGTTCGGTTTTGCAAAGAACCTTGTTTTGCCGGCACCTGAACCGCCGCACACAAGTACGTTCAGATTTCTTCTGTGCTTTCTGCCGTCAAGACCAATGGCGACATTCTGAGTCAGCAGTTTATTCTCCGTCTTTCTTTTATCGGCATATTTCTTGTTGACTGAGCTCGACGAGCCCCATTTAGCCGAGCCGTGTTCCTCACGCCGTCTGTAATTGTGCTCCGTGGAAAGGTACACACCGATGGCGATACCGTAGACCAAAAGCAAAACGAGGACAGTTTTTACGCTGTCCTCGCAAAGCTTTATTTGAAACGGATTTTCCATCACGGTTCCGAACTCTTGGATCAAGCTCACCAAACCGTTTTCCATACAGGGCGCAATCAGAAGACCGAGCCATACAACCGGAATAATGCCGCAAAGATAAAGGATAATGTTCTGCTTGGAAAGCTTATCTTTCCTCACGGTCAGCTTTCCTTTTTTCTTTCTTGGTCGGGGCATCAATGACCTTTAAGATCAGATCGTTAATATCCTCTGTGGGCTTTTCCTCCTTCAGAAGATCGTTACGAAAGTCCATCAGGCCGCTGACCATAAGACGCTGTTCAAAGTCGTCCAGCGTTATGACCTTCTTTTCATCAGCCATGTCGGGACCTCCTTATCTTGCTTCGTCTCTGCGTTCCTTGGGCTTCATATCCTTTTCCAGAATCTTTGCCATATCAGCAGAGATTTCGTTTGCAACGTCTCTGATCTTGGAAAGCTCGTTTCTCATAGAACGGGCATCCATCGTAGAGATGTTCTCCGGGAGGCGTTCAAAGCGGAACATGTCTTTTGCGACATTGTAGCGGCTGCACAGCATATACGACGCGCAGTACGCAGTAAATGCGTGTTCGTTTCGCTTATACTCACCGTTGTCAAGGTGAGCATGTGCAAGCTCCTGAGAAAGCCCACGGAAGATGTCACCGGCATCCAGTCCCGCCCTTACAAAGATTTTCTTATCCTGCGGACGGTAAGCAGCATTGATGCCTTCCGGCATCTGCTGGCTGATCTCGATAGGACAAGGAGCGTTGTGAATGAGTGCTTTGAGAAGCATTCTTTCATCACGCTTGATACCTGCGTTTTCTCTCGGCTTCGCATTGGTCTGCGTAATATCGAACACCTTCTTGGAATTGTAGCTCACGCCGATGGAGCCATCCTCCTTGGTGTATTCCTCACCGGGTTCGAGCAGAACGATTCCGCTTTCACCCTTCTTGATATACACGCCGTTATCCTTCCAACTTTTGAAGTCGGCAAGCTGAGTAGCATCCGGCTTCTGTGCGGTAATGAGAATCGCGTTGCCGACGGAGTAACGGTCGAAGTGCGCCTGAACATCCAGATAGGACTGGAACAATTCACCGTCATTCGTCATGTGCTGCGCCGTCTCGTCGATCAGAGCAAAAGCGTTTTCGCGCTCCTGCTTCTTCTGAGCCGCCCATTTGTCCTTGTCGAAGGAAGCAAAGCTCTGTCCTTCGGTTTCCTCTTTGGGCTGGCTGTTGAAAATATCATCAAAGTTTGCCATAGATTATCTCTCCTTTTCTTTTTTCTTTTTCGGCACGTCGATGTGCTCCGCATTCCTCTGCGGGGCTTCCTTTGTCTTCTGCGATGAAGCCGCTCTCTGCCTCTGTTCCTCACGGATCTCTTTCATCTGCTCTCTTACAGATGGGCGGGAGCGTTCCGAAGAATCAGAGGTACCCCTGGCGGTTTTCTCTCGCGGCTTTGAGGTAGGCTCGGACTGACGGGATTTCGCAATCGGGCCTTCTGTGGGGTTTTGCGTCTGCGCCTCCTCCTTATTAGGAGTAGGAGTAAGGAGCGCATCGAGGAAGGCTTCGTCCTTGTCCTTTTCGGTGGTATGCCGATCCGGTTCGGGAATGTCTGAGCCTTTTTCCGCTTTTTCCTTTACGATCTCGCCCCTTGCGGATGCGATGTCGGCAGTTGCAATACCGAAGCGTTCAAAGATACGGTTGATTTTGCTTGCGTCTTCTGCACGGACAAACACATCGGTATGACCGTCTGTATCCGTCTTATCTTTAAGAACACAGTACAGAACACCATACTTTTTTGCTTCCCGGCAGAATCGTTCCAGTTCACCGTCGCTTACCGAGAACACTTTGAGTTCCTTGCCGCTTTTGAGCATACTGGTCAGCCTCGTTTTACCGCGAGTCTTTTTCTGATCCTGCAATACTGCATAGAGCAGAACTGCCAGTCGTTCAGCCGCTTTACCGCTGATCTTTGCAGCCACTTCAACTCCGTTGAGGGTCATTCTCACGACCTGCTCGGCTGCTTCTCCTGACGAGTAACTCATCTGTCGTTTTCTCCTTTCTTTCAGTTTCCTGCTGTTTTAACTGCTCAAGGTTCTCCTGAACCCTTGCAGACCGCTTGGCAATCACGGTGCAAAGCTCGATTTCTTTTCGGCAGGACTTCATCTCTTTCGATATTTCCGCGATCCGGGCTTTCGTTTCTTCAATGCTTTTTTCATCGCCTTTGCGAGTGCATTGTTTCAGTTGATTCCTGAGTCCCTTGCGGTCATCGGAAAGAGATTCCAACCGAGTTGTCTTTTCATCTTGATAAGATGCAAGTTCATCGGTTGTGGTAATACCTGTCCTTCCGAGGAAATCTGCCTGAGCTATATACTGATCGAGCTTTATCACATCTTCACGCAAATAAGCCGACACCTTTTTTACGGATGCCGGCTTGTGGATAATGATATGAAGCTCGTAACAGTAGTAAAGATATAGGGCGTAAAGTCCGGTGGCTTTTTCGGACCTTTCCTTATAGTGATAATAAGGAGCTTTCTTGTCCTCCTTC
>JBJDZF010000201.1:0-16695 GCA_051867855.1 Eubacteriales bacterium | reverse complement strand
GTCGGACCGATAACGACTGCGGGCATAAGCTTGTTTATCCACTTAACGCCTGCGAACTTGACTATCAATGATATAATGACGTAAACAAGTCCCGCGAAGAATGCACCGATGATAAGTCCGAGATATCCGACGGACATCGATACCGCTCCGGCGAATGCAACGATCATCGGGCTGATGAAAGCGAAGGACGAGCCGAGGAACACGGGGCTTTTGAACTTTGTAAAGAGAAGATATACGATAGTGCCGACGCCCGCGCCGAAGAGCGCCGCCGAGGACGACATACCGTTTCCTACTATCGCAGGGACTGCGATGGTTGCCGCAAGTATTGCGAGCAGCTGCTGGAAAGCAAACACGAGAGTTTGTCCGAATTTGGGTTTGTCTTTTACACCGTAAGTGAGTTTCATGTTTTTCCCTCCGTCTTTTTTTGAGGAGACTGTCCGGCACGACATATCGGACGATCGGGGGCGGACACCGTCCGGAAAGCTTTTGTTATCGTCAGCATAAAAAAAGCGTCCCGAAAACCCGAAAAATATCGAAGCCCGGCAACGTAAAGCAAAAACACCGCACTTTATCCATGCAGAAGCACGGACGCTATGTGCTGAAATTATTTACATGTTTTTCACTAAACGCATCTGCCGTATTAGTGGTCTGAACATCTCCTGATAAAGTATAGCACATTCAAAATAAATTGTAAATAGAAATTTAATATTTTATCATATAAAAATCGACAAAAAATTTTCTTCAAACAGTGCATAATATACAAAGAACAGAATATGGGATGTCGGTGTAAATGCCATGTTTTACGTAAATACGCCTATATACCTGCAAAATAATGTTGACTTTTTACCGTATGAAATATATAATATATTGGTGTAGACTTTTTGCACCGGGGAAACAGCTGCGCATTCGGAAGATATGCATCCGGCTGCCGGAATAACATTTTCGGAGACAAAAATGAAAAGGGATCTGCTTAAAACGATTGAAAATATGATGCCCGCCTTTTCAAAAGGGCAGAAGCTGATAGCAAAATATATACTGGATAATTACGATAAGGCGGCGTATATGACGGCGGCGAAGCTCGGGTCCGTTGTGAGTGTGTCCGAGTCAACGGTCGTGAGGTTTGCCAACGAGCTGGGCTTTGACGGTTATCCGGAATTTCAGCACTCCCTTCAGGAAATAATGCGCACAAAGCTCACGTCATTTCAGCGTATGGAGGTCACAAACAATCTTATCGGAGATTCCGATGTGCTGACAAAGGTGTTGATGTCGGATGCGGAAAAAATTAAAAACACTATTGACGAGATAGACCGTGACGCATTTGAGACAGCGGTGGACAGGATAATATCCGCTGAAAGAATATATATCATGGGGGTTCGTTCCTCCTCCATGCTCGCGGGTTTTCTCAACTATAATCTGAGAATGATATTCGACAATGTTCGCCTTGTCCAGACCACCTCGGGAAGCGAGGTCTTTGAAGAGATAATGAGTATCGGAAAAAATGACGTCATGATTGCCATAAGCTTTCCGAGATATTCAAAGCGCATTATCAATGCGGTGGATTTCGCCAAGAACGCAGGCGCCGACGTTATTGCCATAACGGATGGGGTGGCGTCGCCCATTGCACCGCAGGCAAGTCAGCTGCTCATAGCACAGAGCGACATGGCATCGTTCGTAGACTCACTTGCGGCGCCGCTCAGCATAATCAACGCAATAATTGTTGCGGTGGCACGCAAAAAGCAAAAGGAGCTTACCGAGAGACTCATACAGCTCGAGGATATTTGGGATGAGTACGACGTTTACGACAAAAACCAGGGATGAAATTGCAGATATCGCCGTTGTCGGCGGCGGTGCGGCGGGACTTGCAGCGGCAATTACGGCTGCCGGGGCGGGAGCCTCGGTCATCCTTATCGAACGCAACGACAGGTGCGGAAGAAAGCTGAGGATAACGGGCAAGGGCAGGTGCAATGTTACAAATGACAGTACACCGCAGGAGCTTATGCAAAATGTTACCTCAAATCCGAAATTTCTGTACGCCGCTCTGAACCGATTTTCGGCGCGTGATACGATGGATCTCTTTGAAAATGAAGGAGTTCCGCTGAAGGTCGAAAGGGGAAAACGCGTTTTTCCCATGTCCGACAGGGCAACAGATATTGTGGACGCTCTCGTGCGGAGCGCGCAACGGGCAGGAGTGCGTATAATCCGCTCAAAGGCGTCGGGACTTGACGTTGCCGACGGAGAGGTGAAGGGCGTTTTCTGCGATGACGGAAACAGCATACAGTGTCGTGCGGTGATTCTCTGCACCGGAGGTGCCTCATATCCGCAGACAGGTTCAGATGGGAGCGGTTTCACTTTGGCGCGGTCAGTCGGGCACACAGTCACGCCCCTTGTGCCGTCGCTCGTTCCCCTTGTCTCACGGGATCCCGATTGCCGCAGAATGCAGGGACTTTCCCTTAAAAATGTTTCGCTTACGGTAAAGGAGCGTGAAGCCGGTAAGACGGTATTTTCCGACTTCGGTGAGATGATGTTCACGCACTTCGGTCTGACGGGGCCAATGGTGCTTTCCGCATCGGCACACATACGCGACATTCGCCCGGGTAAATACGCCGCTTATATAGACCTCAAGCCCGCGCTTGACGAAAAAAAGCTCGACGCGCGTATAGTGTCGGACTTTGAAAAATACCGCAACAAGGATTTCGTAAACGCGCTGTGCGACCTTCTTCCGCAGAAAATGATACCGGTAGCGGTGGAGCGGTCGGGCATCGGCGCTGAAAAAAAGGTGAATTCCGTTACGCGCGAGGAAAGGCACACGCTGCTCAAAGTTCTGAAGAGCTTTGAAATTGGTATAGACGGCTTCAGACCCATTGCCGAGGCGATAGTAACCAAGGGCGGCGTGAGCGTTTCGGAAATCAACCCCAAAACCATGGAATCAAAGATCTGCCGCAATCTGTATTTTGCAGGCGAGGTCATAGACGTGGACGCATATACGGGCGGATTTAACCTTCAGATAGCCTTTTCGACCGGTGTACTTGCCGGAGAAAGCGCCGCGTCAAAAACAGAGTATGAAAGGAATGTGTGACAAATATGATAAGAATAGCGATAGACGGACCCGGAGGCGCGGGCAAAAGCTCGGTCGCAAAGGCTGTGGCAAAGAAACTCGGTATAATATATGTAGATACCGGCGCGCTTTACCGCACGGTGGGTTATTACGTCAGGCAGCAAAATATTGACCCTCACATTCGTGAGGAGGTAAGGAAGTGCCTTTCCGATATCAATATCGAGGTGAGGTATGAGAACGGAGATCAGTGCGTGCTGCTTAACGGGGAGAATCCCGGTGACAGAATACGTACGCCGGAGATGTCCATGTACGCTTCCGCCGTTTCGGCTATACCCGAGGTGCGTGATTTTCTGCTTGAGACTCAAAAGGAGATCGCCCGCAAAAACAGCGTGATAATGGATGGACGGGATATCGGTACAGTTATTATTCCCGACGCGGACGTGAAGATCTTCATGACAGCGTCGGTCGAATGTCGCGCCAAGAGAAGATACGATGAGCTTATTGCCAAGGGTGAGAGCGTCAGCTTTGAGGATGTACTCGCGCAGATGGAGGAGCGCGACCGTTCCGATTCCACGCGCGAGATCGCTCCAACTGCGCAGGCAACGGACGCCGTGCTACTGGACAATACGGGATTTACGCTCGAGCAAAGCGTTGACGCGGTTATAGATATCGTGAACAAAAAGGCAGGGCATTGAGGTGAAGGACAAAAAAGGCTCAAGCAGATTTTACAGAGTCTGCTACGCCATATTCTCACGCATAGTCAAACTTATATTCCGCATAAGGGTCATAAATCCCGAAAACGAGCCTGACGAGGGCGGATTCCTGATATGCGGCAACCATATCGCCGCTTCGGATCCCGTGATACTCTGTTACGCATTCCGAAAGCATCAGGCAATGTTTATGGCTAAAAAGGAGCTTTTCAAAATACCGTTGCTCTCGGGACTTATCCGGATGCTCGGCGCATTCCCGATAGACCGGGGCGGCAGTGACGTCGGGGCAATTAAGCGGGCGGTAAATATGCTCGGAGAGGGAAAGTGTATCGGCGTCTTTCCGCAGGGGCACCGATATCCCGGAAAGGATCCGAGAAATACTCCCACCAAAAACGGCGCGGGATTTATCTGTGCCCGTGCTCACAGCGATGTCGTACCCGTCTATATATATCGCAAGAACAACACACCGCGGCTTTTCCGTAGGACGTACGTTATAATCGGTGAGCGGATACGGTATGCGGAACTTGACGGAAAAATGACGGCTCCGAATGATTATTCTTCTCTTACCTCGGAGATCTTTGACAGGGTTTGCACACTGGGCGAGAATTTTGTTTCAGAAGGAAAAACGGATGAGGGAAAAACCGAAAAAAAATAACAGACTCGGAGGATTCGGGCTTTTATGAAGGTGATCGTTGCCGAAAACGCAGGCTTTTGCTTCGGAGTCAAGCGGGCTACGGACAGACTCTGCAGTTTGCTCGACACAAAGAGCGAGGACCGTCGGGTATTTACGCTGGGACATTTGATTCACAATAGACCGTATAACAGTATGCTGGAATCGTACGGCGTCAAATGCATTGATATTTCCGACGTGGCGGAAATTGCCGGGAGCGCTACGGCAGAGTCCCCGGTTACGGTGCTTGTAAGGGCGCACGGAATACCGAGGCAGGACGAAAAAATGCTCTCGGAGCTTGCCGCCGAAAATCCGTATTTTGAGTATGCGGACTGTACCTGCCCGTTTGTCAAGAAAATACATAGGATAGCCGAGGAAAATTCCGGAGAGGACAGGATTTTTATCCTTTTCGGTTGTGCAGAACATCCGGAGGTGGTCGGAATCATGAGTTATTTCGACGGTGATAAGTACGTCTTTTCTTCCGGAGCGGAGCTGCAGGCGGCACTTGAGAGTGGATTTTCGGAAAAATTCACCTCAAAAATTCCGATTATTGCCGCGCAAACCACTTTTGGACTGTCCGAGTGGAAAAATAGTCAGGAAATTTTAAAAAAAGTCTGTACAAATGCGCAAATTTTTGATACAATATGTAGTGTTACCGAATTGAGACAGACCGAGGCGGCAGAGCTTTCCCGAAAGTGTGACTTTATGGTGGTCATCGGCGGAAGGGACAGCTCCAATACCGCACAGCTATACTCAATATGCAAAAATAATTGCCCCCGGACCGTGTGGATCGAAAGACCGGACGAGCTGGTGACAAATAAATTAATCCCGACGGACATATCCGTAACGGGTATCGCGGCAGGAGCTTCCACTCCCGCAGGCGCAATACAGGAGGTATACGAAACCATGAGCGAAATTATGGAAAATTTCGAACAAATGCTTGACTCATCGCCAATTCAAACTTTAAATACAGGAGATACCGTCAAAGGGACAGTAACGCTTGTTACCGATTCCGAAATTCAGCTTGACCTCGGTGTGAATGTAACCGGGCTGATCAAAGCCGAGCAGATTACCGACGATCCCTCTGTAAAGCTGACCCAGATGTTTAAAAAGGGCGACGAGGTGGAGGCTTTCGTCATTCGTGTAAGCGATATTGACGGATTTGCCGAACTCTCCAAGAAGAGAGTGGATTCGGACAAAAACTGGCAGAAGATCGTCGCTGCGTTCGAATCTAAAGAGATTGTCGAGGGCAAGGTCGTAGACGTAATAAAGGGCGGAGTGATCGTCCTTGTCGGTGCAAGCAGGGTGTTTGTGCCTGCGTCGCAGAGCGGCGTCAGAAAGGACGGGGATCTCAACTCCATCAAGGGTACTACCGTTAATCTCATGATAATCGAGATCAAGGGTAACAAAGCGATAGGCTCGATAAGAGCAGCGCTCCGTGAGGAACGCCGCGAGAAGGAGAACGAGTTCTGGAGCAGCGTCGAGGAGGGCAAGGTTTACACGGGCAAGGTCAAGAGCCTCACGTCCTACGGAGCCTTTGTCGATCTCGGAGGGGTGGACGGAATGGTTCACAAAACCGAGCTTTCATGGAAACCCATTTCATCCCCCGCGAGCGTTGTCTCGGTCGGAGACGAGCTTACGGTGTTTGTGAAGAGCTTTGATCCCGAAAAGAAGCGTATTTCTCTCGGATATAAGACCGAGGATACAAATCCGTGGTACATATTCACTGCTAACTATGCAGTGGGTGATGTTGTGCCGGTCAAGATCGTCAATATGATGCCCTTCGGTGCTTTCGGTGAGATCATCGACGGCGTTGACGGACTCATTCATATCTCGCAGATTTCACAGCAGCGTATCGGTAATCCCGCGGACGTTCTGTCGCTCGGCGATGTTGTCAATGTCAAGATCATTGCGATAGACAACGAAAATCAGAAGGTCAGCCTTTCGATAAGAGCTCTCCTTGATGAAGCTCAGGTTGCCGAGGAGGCAATGCCGGAGGATTATGTTCCCGAATCAGAGAGCGAGACTTCCGAATCAGAGAGCGAGACTTCCGACGCAGAATAATTGTAACATTCGGGTGCTTGCCGTTGCTTTGGCGCGGCGGCGCCCGAGTTCTTTAATAACGTAAACGAGAAGGGGAGTGAAGTTTTGAATAACGAAGTTGTCGGGGGCAGCGTCGATATGAGCGAAAGCCGCAGTGGCGCGGTGACGGTGAATGATGATATTCTCGCCCCGGTATCAAACCGTGACGAAATAACCGATGCGGCAAGAAAAGCGGTAATTGAGCTTGTAGATGTCGCGGGACTGTGTGAGGGCAATATCTTTGTCGTAGGGTGCTCATCGTCGGAGATAATCGGAGAAAAAATAGGAAAACATTCGGCTTTCGATGCGGCTTCGGCTGTCTTTGAGGGGATCTATCCGGAGCTGAAAAAAAGAGGTATATATCTCGCGGCACAATGCTGTGAACACCTTAACCGCGCGCTCATCATAGAGCGCGAATGTGCCGAAAAATACGGCTATGAGGTGGTTTGCGTAAAGCCGCAGCCAAAAGCAGGCGGCTCGTTCGCCACTGTCGTATATGAACATCTCTCTTCACCCGTCGCCGTCGAGCATATCAGGGCACACGCGGGTATCGATATCGGCGGAACGCTTATTGGTATGCACCTTCGCGACGTAGCCGTGCCCGTGAGACTTTCGGTCTCATCTGTCGGCGAAGCGCGTATCATCTGTGCCCGTACACGCCCCAAATATATCGGCGGTCCGAGAGCGATTTATATGTGATTATTATTTTTGCGGGGAGAAAACTTCTTGAAAGAAGCTTTTCTCCCCGCACCCCTCTTTCAAGAACTTCAAACTTGGATAAACCATAATAGGTTGAAAGCTTTTGAAAGGGGTGCGGTGGAAACTTTTCGAGAAAAGTTTCCACCGCAAAGCACCTTGTTATTACTTTTTCTTATATCCGCATTTCGGGCAGACACCGTTCTCATTTAATGCGATTCCGCACAGTGGGCAACGGTCGATCTGATTTTTGGGTTCGTATTCCTCTGATGCGGCATTTACACCGCTTGTAAAGGTAAGCTTAACTATATTGAGCTTGTCTTTAAGCAGATCGTATACGATCTTGATCATGCCCTCGACGGTCATTGTTTCCTTTGTTACGACAAGGCGGCATTCCGGATATGCGGTTGCAAGTTCGGTTTTAAATGCCGGACCCTTCATTTTGTTTGTAGGTGCGCCGTTTCTGATACCCTGTTTTTCATAAACGTCGAGAACTGCGGGAAGCAGAGGATCGTCCTCTCTCAAAACCAGTGCGTGATCAAAATTCTTAAGAACTTCCCATGCGGTTTTCTGAATCTCGTTGCAGGGGAATACCATATTGACACCGGACTCAACGGAATCCTCGACCTCAATGGTAAGAACTCCTGTATGACCGTGTAGGTACTGCGCTTCCCCTTTGAAGCCGTAAAATCTGTGTGCGTACTGTAAATCCAACTTTGTAATGCTTCTCATAATCGTTTACTCCTTATTTATTTTTTATTTACGGGCTTTTTAATATGCTCCGTATTATATTCGGCGATTTTTTATTAAGAATTATTCTCTATTAGGATTTTATCACAATTTATAATGCTTGTCAATAGCTTTTTAAAATTTTTGAGAAAATTTTTACAGAGGCAGTGTGTTGATAATAATATGCGAAAAGGAAGAGTTACAAGGCTCTGATCGGTGCGTGATTAATGAAGAAAAGCGGTGCGTGATTAATGAAGAAAAATTATTGACACGGTGTTGCGGACGTGATACAATGGCTTCCGGTATGATCTCCATAAAACAGTACGGAGATAAGTCAAACTCTCAAAGGAGGCATATCTGCCACACGGCGGCGGTTTTACATATATAGATGAAATACGACCATGTTTTTGAAAGATACCGTTTTGTGCCACAATCCGCTCTGCGTTTCGGATTTGAGGTTCAGGGGCAAAAGTATATATACAAAACTGCCGCGGAAAGCGGAATATATCTGACTTTTGTTGTTGATGAAGCGGCAGGTGTGATTGAGGTAAATGCGATTGATTCCGAATTTAACGAGGTTTATCAGCCGTTTGAGGTCAAAAATCCCGGCGCGTTTGCAGAGGGACTGCGTGCGGTAGCACAGGAGAGATTGCAGGTAATCCTCGACGAATGCTTTGAGGACATATGTGCCAGAGGGCGCGTGCTTGCATATCTTCGCAGAAAACACGGTACCGAGGCAGATTATCCGTTTTCCGATGACGATCAGACCGCTGTGCTTCGATGTGAAAACCGCAAATGGTACGGAATCATCATGTCGGTGACGTACCGACAGCTCGGGATCGATTCGGACGAACCGGTAGATGTGATGAATATAAAGCTGCCCCCCGAAAAGATATGCGCGCTGATTGACGGACATAACTGGTTTTCGTGCTATCATATGAACAAAAAATATTGGGTCAGCGTTGCACTTACAGAAAACGTCGATTTTGGAGAACTGACCGCCCTTATCGACGAAAGCTACAGTATTGTAAGCGGGAAGAAGGCGTAAAAATATGTGGATTTTGTTTGCGTTCCTGTCGGCACTGTTTGCGGGGGTGACTTCGGTGCTTGCAAAATGCGGGATCAGAAAGACCGATTCTACGGTCGCGACTGCAATACGTACCGGTATAGTGCTGCTTATGTCGTTTGTCATGACGCTTATCGTAGGCTCTCTCGGAAGCATATCGGGTATATCTGCGAGAAGTTGGCTTTTTCTCGCTCTTTCCGGAATTGCCACGGGTGCCTCATGGCTTTGTTATTTCAAGGCGCTCCGTGACGGCGACATCAACAAGGTGGTGCCGATAGATAAATCAAGCACTGTGCTGACGGTTATACTTGCCGTAATCTTTTTGCAAGAGAAAATAACGCTTCTTAAAGTGCTCTGCATTCTGCTCATTGCCGTGGGTACATATCTTATGATAGAGAAAAAGAAAAATGCGGATCGGGGGGATACGGTGAAGGGCAGATCATATCTGCTTTATGCCTTCCTCTCTGCGATCTTCGCCGCACTGACTTCGATTCTCGGGAAGGTCGGTATACAGGACGTCGAGTCAAATCTCGGCACTATGATACGCACCGCAGTGGTACTGATAATGGCATGGTTTACCGTATTCGTTACCGGCAAGGCAGGGAAGGTCCCGAAGGTGCCGGCAAGCGAGCTTGGATTTATCTGCCTCTCGGGACTTGCTACCGGCGCGTCGTGGCTCTGCTATTATAAAGCGCTTCGTGACGGACCGGCAAGCATTGTAGTCCCGATCGATAAGTTGAGTATCCTTGTTACGGTTGCATTTTCATATTTCGTCTTTCGTGAGAAGCTTACCAAAAAATCAGCCCTCGGATTGCTTCTCATCGTCGCCGGTACTCTCGGGATGTTGATTACAGCGTGAAAGGTTTATATGTCTTTAAGTGAAGATTTTTGTGGTTGCCTCCCCGCAAAAACATATTACGTAGTTGACAATTGATGCGTAAAAAATTATAATGTTAATATCATTCCGGCTACCTTTGTCGGAGCGGATGCGGAGGACAGATGATAAACGATAAATTTTTGCCAATAAACAGAAAAGAGATGGAGGATGCAGGCTGGGACAGACCGGATTTTGTATATGTTACGGGGGACGCCTACGTTGACCATCCGAGCTTCGGGGTGGCGATAATATCCCGTGTCCTCGAGAGTGCGGGTTTCCGTGTAGCGATACTGTCACAGCCGGATTACAAGAGCTGTGACAAATTCCGCGAATACGGCAAGCCGAGACTCGGATTTCTTGTAACTGCGGGCAACATAGACTCGATGGTGGCGCACTACACCGCGGCGAAGAAAAAGCGTTCATACGATTACTATTCACCCGGGGGCAAAATAGGACTGCGCCCCGACAGGGCGACTATTGTATATTGCAACAGGATCAGGGAGGCGTACGGAGACATACCGATAATAATTGGCGGTCTTGAGGCATCTTTACGGCGTTTTGCGCACTACGATTACTGGTCGGACAAAATACGCCGTTCGATCCTTGTCGATTCGCGAGCGGATATTCTTACATACGGTATGGGCGAGAATATCATGTTGAGAATTGCGGAGCTGCTCGATCGCGGCGTTCCCGTCAAAAAGATCCGCGATGTGCGCGGAAGTGTTTATCTCACCGATTCGGCGGACGACGTTCATTTCGACGTTGCGGCGGTGTTTGATTACAACGAGCTGAAAACAGATAAGAAAAAATATGCCGAAGCGTTCGGTGTGCAGTATAAAAATCAGGATTCGGTGTACGGAAAGGCGATTATCGAAAAATATGATAATAAGTACCTCATAGCCAATCCTCCGATGCCTCCGCTTGAGCGTGAGGAGCTCGACAGGGTCTATGCTCTGCCGTATGCCCGTGATTATCATCCGTCATATAAGGCGGAGGGGGGAGTTCCCGCCATTGAGGAGGTCAAGTTTTCAATAACCCACAACAGAGGCTGTTTCGGCGCTTGCAATTTCTGTGCGCTTGCATTCCATCAGGGACGAACGGTGCGCTCGCGAAGCATAGAGAGCGTTGTAGCAGAGGCAAGAGAGATAAGCGGGATGCAGGATTTCAAGGGATATATTCACGACATCGGCGGCCCAACAGCAAACTTCAGGTATCCTGCCTGTGAGCGCCAGAAGGAGCACGGCGTGTGTGCGAACAGAAAATGTCTTGCACCTACGCCGTGTAAAAACCTCATTGCCGATCACAGCGAATATTTAAGACTTATAGAGGAGGTTGAGGCGCTTCCGAAGGTCAAAAAGGTATTCATACGCTCCGGCATACGTTTTGACTATATGTTAGCGGATAAAAACGACGCATTTTTCCGCAAGCTTGTGCGCGACAATGTAAGCGGTCAGCTTAAGGTAGCACCGGAACACTGCTCCGCCAACGTTCTGCGTTGTATGGGAAAACCGCCCTTTGAGATGTACGAACGTTTCAGAAAGAAATTTTTTGCGATCACCGCGCAGGCAGGAAAGGAACAGTACATTGTTCCGTATCTTATGTCAAGTCACCCGGGCTCAACCTTGTCCGACGCGCTCGAGCTTGCCCTATGCCTGAAGCGTGACGGATATGCCCCCGAGCAGGTTCAGGACTTTTACCCGACGCCCGGGACTGCGTCCACGGTAATGTATTATACGGGGATCAATCCGCTTGATATGAAGCCCGTATACGTTGCGACGGATTACGCCGAAAAGCAAATGCAAAGGGCACTGCTCCAGTATAACCGTCCGGAGAACGCAAAGCTCGTCCGCGCCGCGCTCAAAAAGCTCGGCAGGGAGGACCTTATCGGCTTCGGACCGCAGTGTCTGGTGCGCCCCGAAAGTAAAAAACGCGCGTCCACTCCCGACAAAGGTGAGCAAAATCGCGCACGCGGCGGGAAACGCAACGGCAAGAGACGTTGATATTTGAAGGACCCCTCCGAAAGCCTGATGCTTTCGGAGGGGTCCTTCGGTGTATAAGAAAGGCTTATATCAACGGAAGGGATCGTATAATTCTTTCCGGATTGTCATGCATAAGCCTGCGGCTTACGTCGATGCCGAATTTATCCGTTACAAGCTCTGCGCATGACAGAAGATTCGGAGAGCGGGTGTCGAGGTTATGCGCGTCCGATGCGATGACGTCAATTAATCCTTTGCCGACAAGCTTAAGCGAAAAATTCCGCATTTTACGGGATTTGTTTATAATCGAGCCGGCGTTCATCTGCAATACCGTGCCGAGGCTTTTCAGCTCCTTTATCTGCCCGAATTTGTTGTACAGGCAACTGTAGCGCTCAATATGTGCAATTATCGGAATGTATCCGATGCGGAGTACGGACTTTGCCGCGTTTGCAATGAAGTCGGCACCTATGGAATCATAGAAGAAAAAATCCAACAGAACATATTTTCCGTCTGCCATGGAGAGGCATTTTCCCTCTTGAAGCGCGGCATAGCTGTCCACTGAAAAATTGATCTCGTTGCCCAAAAAGAGGCGCATCGACGGATAATCCTCGGCACAGCGTCTCTGCAGACGGGAAAAAGCGGTGCGCACGGCGGACGTGTTATCGCCGAACATTTCGGGGCAATAGTGTGGGGTAAGACAGATGGCTGACGTTCCGTTTTCATATGCTGTTTTTATCATGTCCATCGTCATTTCTTCGGAATCGGCTCCGTCATCAACCCCATGGAGCGCGTGAGAATGGATATCGATAAAGGACAAGTCATTCATTTGCGTGCCTCCTGTGCGGTATTTGTTACCCGTGTGTTATTCTGCTCGCGAATATTCAGATCCCTGTTTCCTCGTATATTTCAAGCAAGCGTTCCTCAATTTCGTTTTTGCGTGTGTCGAGCTCGGCAAGTCTTATATAGTCTGTCGCGGCATCCCCGTTCATCTCGGATTCTATGGCTTCCAGCTCGGCTTCAAGTTTTTTTGCTTCAATGGCAAGTTTCTCCGCGTTTCGCTTGAGCTTTTTCTGTTCGGCGGCATCCCGCTTCGACTTCAGATACTGTTCCTTACCGTAGGATGTTTCTTTCTCTGCCGACGTGTTTGCGTCTGCATCTGTACTGCGGGCGACTGCGCGTTCTCTCTCAAGACACAGCTCGGTATACCCCTTTCCGATGTGCTCTACGTTGAATATGCGGCAGTCGCCGGATGACGGGGGCACTATATCGACTATCCGTGTTGCCAGCTTATCTATGAAGTATCTGTCGTGTGAGACGGTGATTATGGTTCCGTCAAATTCGGACAGAGCGACCTCAAGCGCCTCACGGGAGTCAATGTCGAGATGGTTTGTAGGCTCGTCGAGAATAAGGAGATTCATTTCCGAGAGCAGCAACTTTGCGAGGGTGAGTCGCGCCCGTTCTCCGCCGCTGAGGACTGCGACCTTTTTGAAAACGTCATCGCCCGTAAAACGGAACATCGCGAGAGTTGAACGTATGGGCGTTTCATCCATCTGAGGATAGGCGTTCCAAAGCTCATCAAGAACGGTGTTGTCATCGGTAAGATTCTGATTTTCCTGGTCATAATATCCGACAACAACATTGTACCCCGCCTCAATATACCCGGAATCGGGAGTGAGCTTTCCGAGCAGAAGCTTTATCAGTGTGGATTTTCCGCAACCGTTCGAACCGACAATGAACAGTCGCTCCCGTTTTCCGACAAGAAGTGAAAAGTTTTTCAGAAGCGGGTGGGACGGGTCATATCCAAAGGAGATATTCTTAATTTTCAATACCTCATTTCCGCTTTCAAGCGCAGAGGTGAACTGCATTTTTATAGGCCTTAGCGCTTCCTTCGGGCGCTCAAGCTTCTGCATCTTGTCGAGCATTTTGAGGCGGCTTTCCGCCGCTATAATGTTGCGTTCGCGATTCCATCTGCGCTGTTGGGCAATATACGCTTCCTGACGTGCTATTTCCTTTTGCTGATTCTTATAGTGGCGCATTTCGATTTCCGCATCGGTCTTGCGCTGCTCCATTGATCTGGAATATCCTCCGTTGTAGAGCTTTGCGGTGTGATGCTCTATTGCAAGCGTTTTGTTTGTCACGCGGTCAAGAAAGTACCTGTCATGCGATATCACCATGAGGCACTTTTTGTAGGAGACAAGGTATGCTTCAAGCCAGGTGAGCGTTTCGATATCCAGGTGGTTTGTAGGCTCGTCAAGCATGAGAAGATCCGGTTCCCGACAGAGCTCGCGCGAAAGGGCGAGACGCGTGCGTTGTCCTCCGCTGAGCGAGGAATACGGTCGGTGCATAGACTCCTCATCGAAGCCCATTTTCGCAAGTGTGGAGGCGCACCTCGACCTGAATTCAAGTCCCCCGTCGCGTATGAATTTTTCGTTTTTCTCCGAGTACAGCGCCGCGGTACGCTCATTATGTGCGCTTCCGTCGTGAAGTATTTTTTCAAGCTCGGCAAGCTCCTTTTCCTGTGCCAGAAGCTCCGGAAAGCTCCCGTACATCACATCAAGTGCCGTAGATTCGCCGTCCTCGGATGTGAAATCGGCGAAAGCGTCGTTTTGCCGCAGTATTCCCACACTTTTTTGCTTCGATATATATATGTTACCCGAGTCGGGTTCGGCTTCACCGAGTATTATGCGAAAAAGCGTCGATTTCCCGCAACCGTTTACGCCGATTATACCGAGCTTGTCGGTTTCGTTCAGTGCAAAGGACACGTCGCGCAGTATTTCGTTTGTCCCGAAGGAGAGGGATATATTGTTGACGCTGATAATAATCAATTTTATGCTTCCTTTCGCGCAGTGGATAATAGTAAACTGCCGCTTCGGACTTTTTGCGATGCTTTGGCAGAAGATCAAAGTTATATTTTGCTTATGGATTTGTGTTATCTGAATTCATTTTTGAGTATTGAACAGACTCCTACGGTGCGGTAGCTGCCCTTAACGAGCATTGATTCGCGCATAAAGCCCTCAAAGGTCATGCCCAGCTTTTCCATGACTCTGCATGACGGCGTGTTGCCCGCCATGAACTTCGCCTCTATCCTATGAAGCCCGAGGGTGGAAAATCCGAATCCGATCACTGCCGTCGCCGCTTCAGGGGCAAATCCGCGCCCACGGTATTCGGGATTTATTACATATCCAATTTCTCCGCAGTTGTTGTTGGTGTCGATCTTCGTAAACCCGCAGGTGCCTATCATCCGCATATTTTCGCAATTTACGATTGCCCAGTCGTAAAAATCGCCTATTTTATATCTGTTTTCAACGTATTTCAGATATTCCTTTGTGTAGGATATGCTACTGTGAGGTGACCACAGCAGATATTCGGTTACGTCCTCGCGCTTTGCATAGCAGTACATATCGTAGGCGTCGGATTCGCACATCGAACGGAGAAGCAGCCGCTCCGTTTTCAGGCGCGGCATATCGGTGAAAATATTAAGGATCGTTTCTTTTTTCATCGTTTACCCTGATTCGGGGAGGAATTTCGTTTCAGAAATTCCTCCCCGAGTGAAAAAATGTAATGTCAGGTCTCACTTTCACAGGCTCTCGCCGTAAAGTTGTCGTTCTGAATGCTTTGAGACTGTTCGGCAGATGAGACTTCGCCGGGTGGAGCCTTGTCGGTCTCCGTCAGAAATTTATTTCTTCTGGATAACCGTACCGCCCGTAAGCTTTATCATCTTAACCGCCTGCACGGAGAAGTGGTCCGCGATAACCGTGACGGGCTTATCTATAAAGCCGTCGGCAAGAACTTTGAGTTTTGTTGCTTTGGCGGGTGCAAGCTTCTTTGCCTTGAGAGCGTCGAGATCAACCGTATCGCCGGCACTGAAATTCTCGCTTATGTCTTTTATGTTAATGACAGCCTTCATGCCGCCTGCCTGTGCTTCGGCGTTATCGCTTTCAAGCACCTCAATAGCTGCAAGAGCATCGTCATCCGTCATCATCGTGTCCGCTTTTTGTGCATCGATCTTTTCCGAATCCGATACGACTTCGGTTTCGAGCTCGATAACGGGAACAACCTCGGGGGCTTCGTCCGTGCTGTATTCGGTCTGGGGTTCAGGTTCCGGCTCCGGTGTCGGTTCGGGAGTTGCCTCCGGTTCGGGAACCGCCTCTTCCTCCGGCTTATTTTCGGGCTCGGGCTCGGGCTCGGGAGACGCACCCGGAGTGGGCGTATTGTCGCCGCCGTTCTTCTTTGATATTATGAAGAATGCGAGTACTCCTATTATAACCAGAAGAACGACAATTATTATCCACCAGAAGGTCTTGTTACCGATGAGTCCTCCGGTTTGTGTGTCCGTTTCGGTCTGTTCGGAGACGGGGGTGTAGACCGCGTTTATCGTGATGTCCGACGTGCCGAGAGTGTAGCTTTCCCATTTTCCGGTGAAGCCCTCTTTGGCAGGTACCGCCGGTTCCGAGATGGACTTGTTTTCAACGGTGAATGAAACCGTTCCCACGACAACTCCGTCGGCAACGAATGTGGCGGTATATACTATCGGAGTGTAGATGGCGCTTACGGTTATATCAGCCGCACCGAGAGTGTAGCTGTCCCATGCTCCCGTGTATCCGGCTTTTGAGGGAACGGCGGGAGGCGTAATGGAGGTGTCTTCAACCGTGAACGTGACGCTTGCAACGACATTTCCGTCAGCCATGAAGGTTGCGGTGTACGTTATTGCAGTGTAAACTGCGTTTACGGTCTTAACTCCGTCGACAATATCGTCAAGCTTTGTAAGATCATACTGCGCCCAACTTCCGCTGTAACCCGTTTTCTGCGGGATAGCAGGTACTGTGAAGGAGGG
>JBJDZF010000200.1:0-3878 GCA_051867855.1 Eubacteriales bacterium | reverse complement strand
GAATCCGCGGGCGTCAGCTTAAGCGGCGGGGGGTTAGCCCCCGGACCGGTTATATTGGGCTCGAAAAATTCCGGTGAGAAGGAGCTCTGCGCAAATTCGTCGAGTATGTTTGAAAGCAGGAGCAGACAGAGGTCATACAGCCTTCTGCACAGGTGCGTAAGTCTGCCCGATGGCGGCATATCGGGGGGAGAAATGCGTTCAATGTATTCCTTTACCGTCATGCGTGTCAGCTCTTCAAGCTCCTCCCTCGGAAGTCCGCTTTTCAGCCCTCCGTCATCGGCGAGAGCGCGAAGCAGATTTTCAAGCACAAAATGAATGAAGTTACCTATATTGTCTGCGCGGAAACGTGACTGCTTTTCCTCGCGCAGCTTGAGCACATACGTGCAGTAAAATCCGAAATGGCATTTTATATATTTTTCCATCCTCGACGCGGTAAGTCTTATGCTCTTTCCAAACACCGCGTCGACTGTTTCCTCCGACAGCTCACATTCCGTATCGGAGATCGGTATTTTCGCCGCGGGTCGTGTCGCGCCGTCATGCTCCGAAAGATATTCTTCGAACGCCGCTTTGGCAAGCGGATCGCGTATGCTGTCAAGATAAGGAAGCGTGCTTTTCACACTTCCCGTAAACGACAGTATGTCACGGCTGTCGTAACGCACGGGCTTTAGCCGCTCAAAGAGCTTCTGCACCCTGATGAACGGAAGCGAGGGCGTACGCGCCCTTGTGTCTGTGCCGGCGGAATATGTAAAGAGACATAGCCTTTGAGTCGGCATGGAAAACGCTCGGTAGACGTACATAAGCTCGTCTGACGACATTGTTTCGCTGCGCGACGGAAGTTCTATTCCTGCGTCCAGCAATGCGGAACGGTCGGCAAAATTCAGCAGTCCCGAGTCCGTCACCGCTGCCGGAAACACTCCCTCGCAAAGCCCGAGGATCAGTGCGCATTTCGGAGCGCCTGCACGCAGCATGGACGCCGAGCCGAACACCGCCTGATCAGCCGCCGTGGGGATGGTACCCATATCGGTCCGGGAAAAACACAGGCTCAAAAGCTCGTAAAATTCGGAAACGGTCATTTCCGTATCTTCCTGCGGCAGAGCCGAGGCTATATCGGCAAGGCAGTCGCACACAGTCGCAAAACACCGCGAGTATTCCTCCGCCTCTCTGACGTTTCCCGCATTTGCCCGTGCCTGTGCAAGCTCCGCGAGCCTGTTCTCCGTGCCTGCGGCGACAATATAGTCGTACACGGCACGGCATTTTCCGAGAACAGACGCCTCCGAGTCAAGCCTTTCAAAGAGCGGCACTATAAGAGAGCAGATCCCCGATCGAATACGGTTCGCCGCGTTCAGGATCTCCTCGCCGCGCGTACTCATAACATCGGTAAAGCCGTCGGGATTCATTGTGAAATCCGATCCCGTAAAACGCCCGCCGCATATCTGCCATGTTGTAATATACTGCTCGAAAAGATCGCAGTCGCGCCGCCCGAAGCCGTAAAGCTCGGTCTTCAGATTGGATATTATGTCCGACGTGCGCAGATTGTACATTTTCATACGCAAAGCCGAGAGTATCAGCTTGACAAGCGGGGTGGAAATAAGGCTCGTTTTTTCGGAAAAGTACAGCGGAACGCCGCAACGCTCAAAAGCCGGCTCGATTATCCCGCGGTACTGCTCTGCGTCCCTTGCGACAACAACGATGTCGCGACATCTGTACCCCTCGCGCATAAGCGAAAGAACAGTCTGCGCCGCCGCCTCTGCCTCCGAATACGGAGACTGACAAACCGTCAGACGCACAGGCGGCACAAGTCCGTCGGGCGCACTCTCGGGAGACGCGCTCCAGATGTTGTCTGCCAGATACTTTATACACGGGTCGGTGCTCTCCCCGCACTCGGGGGCTGTCATGAATTCCGCACCGCCGTGTTTTTCCGCATTTTTGATAAGTCTGTGCTCGGATTCGCTGATACTCAACGAAAAGACCGAATTTGCACGCGGTGCGGGAAGCGGAATAGTGACGGTAACATTTTGCGCATCAGAAAAGATCCTGTCTATGACTTTGTGCTCCGCGGCTGTAAAGGAGGTAAATCCGTCCACGTACACCGAACAACCTTCAAAGAATCTGTGTTCTCCGAGAATATCGGAAAGCTTTGAAATGTCGTCTGCCGAATCGCTGAAGCTCTGTGAGACGAGATTTTCGTATGCTGCGTATATCAGTGAGAGATCGCGAAGCTTCTTTGCCGAAGTGCTTTGCGCGGGCATCGAGTCTGCCGCCCTCTCAAGCGCGGCAGGAGTTACACAGCTCGCCTTAAATTCTCCTATTGTGCTTATCATCATCTCGCAAAGCGATGCGTCGTTATCCGTATATTCGCCGTACACCTCAAGCAATGGCGAGAGCTCGCGCAGGTTTTTCCACATCAGCAGATATTTAAGCGGCTTTGTGATATAATTGTATTCAAGGCCGCCGTATTCACGGCAGACCCTGTTATAAAGACGCGAAAAATTCAGCACCTCGGTAATAAGCTGAGCTCTTGCGGGGAGCGTATTCAGAATACGCCGTTCGCTCTCGACCGTATACTGTTCGGGGACTATCAGAAAAGAGCGCACCGAGCTCTGCGCGTCCGAGCGCAGCATTTCCATGACCGTCTGTGTGGCGTCAGTCGTATTTCCGTAAATAAATTTTATCATTTTTATTACCGTTGTTTTGCGCTTTGCAAAAGCTCCTTTCTCGCCTTCCCGTGTCGTCGGGGACATCGACACCGCGGTGTACTTCGGCATTCGGACGGTCAAGGCGGTTTGAAAACCGTATTTCCGATTTTTTCGGCAGACGGTGTCTGCCGTGTGCTAATAGACCATCGTTACATTGTCATTCATTTTTCCGAGCACGCTTTTCTTGAACGAAAAGAAATAATGCCGCCTGATGATCAGAATATTGTTTCCCTCGTACCTCTCGGCAAGATACGGCTTTCGGGAATCGGACATCCCCTTCGTCCCGAAAAAATACGGAGAAACGACAACGACAGCCGCCGAGGGATCCGAAACACACTCATGTACCATGCGGTAGAAATACGATTTCCTGTTGAACGGATGTCCCTTGGTCGGAAAAAACACCGTCACTTTTTTACCCTCAAGCAGCTTCCTGTTTTTGGCGTTGATCTTTTTCCTGCCCATGAAGGTAAGAAACACGGCAATGTATGAAAGAATTATCGCAATCGGCCACACTATGACAAAAGACGAGGCAAACAACACAAAAACAGCGCTTGACTGCACAAGTGCGAGAATAAACGCGAGTATCTTTATCGTAGTCGTAATAAACGTGTATTTTCTCAATATATAAACAAACCGCTCATAATAGTTGAAAAACGAGGTGTTTTTGAGAACGCCCCAAAGATAGGCGGAGTAGGTGTGCTTCGAATACAGCCTGTCATTCTCCGCAAGTCTGTTGAATGTCAGGTGAGATGGCTCCGAGCGCCCGAAGGACGGCTTTTTTCCCTGCACCTTTTCCATCTCGTGCTTCAGCTCGGCTATCTCCGCACGAAGCCTTTTGTTTTCGGCTCGGAGCAGACGCAACTGATTATCTGACGACTTTTTTGTGTTATTGTGCATCCTGCGGATCGTCCTTTCGCAAATCATATCCTTATAACATCGGACCTATGTATTTCTTCTTTGACTATTTTACCATACTTCCGCTCCGAAAACAACAAAAAAAAGAAAAACTCCGCGCAAGTTCAGCAATAGTTATTCGTTCCGTCAAAAAACGGTCACATTAAGGGGGTATACTTTAAGCATAACAGTGTGGAGGTGTCAATATGGATGATGAAATAAAAAAAGAAAATAATTCCACGCCGTCCGAAAACGAAATCGGGGACAATAACAATATATACGACAACA
>JBJDZF010000199.1:0-3880 GCA_051867855.1 Eubacteriales bacterium | reverse complement strand
CAGGCTCGATTCCGTTCTCACGAAAGCGTCGAACATTCTCCGTAAGGCTTTCAATCTGTGCATCTTCCGCCTCAGCATCATTGCACGGTCCGTTGGTTGCAAGCAGAACGCGGTCTGCCCTCGCCGCCTTTAACTGACGGACATATTCCGCTATGCTTTCTTCATTAACGGAATGATTCATAATTGGAACAAAATATCTATACATTGAAATACCCCAGTCAAAAACATCGATTCAGAAAAAATAGATGTGATATGCAGTGTTAAATGTGAGACAAAAAACAACATTTGCATCTTTCTTTACCCACCAAAAACCACCCATTCCAATCTTTCATATTGATAATAAAAAGACTGCTACCGCTCCGACAGCCAGACCGATCCATTGCCACCAATGCATTTTTTCTTTAAATACAAACAGTGAAAATACGGTCACAACTCCAAGTCCACCAACACCGATGACAGGATAAATAAGGCTCGGGGAGAGGTCGCTGACAGCCATCAACATTGCGAAAACATTTAATATCAGATTGCATATTCCGGCGCATACGGGGAGCCACCAGGATGATTTCAGCATAACGATTGTGTCGCATCTGTCACTTCTCAGGTAGACGAATAAGTATACCAACGCCGATAATCCCGTTGCGAACAGCATAAGCATATTACCGTGCTGTCCCTCGTATTTTACCTGTTGCGTTCTTTGAACTATGGAGCAGCCCGCATTTCCGAAAAAAGCAAGGGATACATAGAATAACCACCTCCAAGAGAAGTTTTTTTCGTCCTTCTCTTTGGAATACAGGCATAGTGTGATCGAACAAACGACGAGCACGAGTCCCACAATAACAGACACCGATATCTTTGCATCCCAAAATATAAATCCCCATATCGTAGTCAGGATCAAAGATAATCCAATAAGCAGAGAGGTCAGAGTCGTCGGACCATACTTCAAAGCGTTAATGATACCTATGTTACAGGTTATATAGCAAACAGCGAATATCGCAGAGTACAATAAAACACCTGCATCAAAGGAAAAATCGAATAAGTACAGTACGCCCCATCCGATACAAACGCTTATCATAAGGAAAAAATTATAAAATGTGCTTGAGTCGCATCGTTTGTCGTTTTGTTTATTGAATATCTTTCCAAATATGCTTGATGAAGCACTCATAAACACAGATAGAATCAAATAGATGTAGGACATATTTCTTTCCTGTTATTACGTATTAACCATCCATATACGGCAATCCGGTCGCACACAGCAAGTTCACATTTCGAAACCAAAGGTAATACAGCGAATGATCCCTTTCAATCTCCGATCAAGGAGCACCGATTCGTTTTGTTAATAATATGCTATTTGCAGATAACCTCTAAAAATACAGCCATTCCGGCGCGCGGAAAATCTACTGTAAGTGTATGTGCAGTGTGGGTTAACAAGGCATCAGAAGACAACGGATACGCAATACGCGCGGACTTTATATCACAGTCGATCGGCAAATCTATCTTGCCACTTCGACCAAGGCACCAGACGGCAATGCATATCTTACCGTCCGATTTCAAGCCGGCTACGACCTGATTCGCGCCAAAACCGGTAAATCCCTTGGGGAAATACGGAAGTGCAAGCCTTTTGAATTCCGAAAGTGAGTTATAATATTCCACTCCCGCTCTTACAAGGGCGAGCTGATGCGTGTTCATATGATCAAGATGACTTGCAAGATGCATTCTGCCGAGAAAACTATTTACCATATTCATGATAATCCTATCATCGCTTATACCGTCCTCAACACCCTGCTCCACGGGATAACTCCAAACTGCCGCCTGTTCCGGTATTACTGCGGAAAGTATATTTCCCGCTATGTAAGGATATTTCAGATAACTCGTCTGGTCAGAGGTAGACATAATGGAAAAGTGGGACAGTGTTTTGTAGTCCATACGCATACCGCCAGATGCGCACCCCTCAAAAATCACATTAGGAAAGCTCCGTTTCATATCATCCACCCAATCAAGAAAGGCAGCAGCGCAAAGCTCCAACCCCTCACCAAAACTGCTTGCGGACAATTCCGTACCTACTCCCATATCCTGATTGTAATCAAACTTGATATAGTCAGCCCCATAGTCCTCCACCATTCTTTGAATGGTATCGGTCATGTATTCCTTAACCTTCGGGTGACGATAGTCAAGAAAATACCTGTCAAATACAGACACTTTTTTTCCGTGTCTTGTGATAAAGCAATCGTCAGTATAATAGTCAAGCATCTTGGTACACTTAACACCAACGATCTCCGGCTCTATCCAAAGTCCCGCCTTCATTCCAAGAGAACGAATATAATCTGTTGTAGCGCGTACACCGTTTGGAAATCTCGCATGGCTCTCATTCCACGCGCCTACATATGGATATATAATATTCCCCGGCACCTCATCATGCCAACCGCAATCTATAACGTAATATTCGACTCCGGTCTTTGCAACAACAGAAGCGTATTTTTTTGAGTTTTCTTCAGTTGGGCTGTCCCACGACAGGTGCATATATTCATTGAATATGCTTGGCAATGTCTTATCCGGCTCACAATATCCACATATACTTCTGCGGTATTTGGTCATATTCCCTATGACCTCGTTAAGACTTTTTCCAAAAGCAAGTGCCACTTTCGGCGTTCTGTAGCTATCTCCGACAGCCAGCCTCTTACTCCATGAGCAAAATGTGGAATTAGGTCCTCCGAGATAAAGATAAAACTGATTTCCCATATCGGATATTTCATAATACCACGATGCGTTGCTCTCTATCTGAAATATTGTAAAACCGGATCTACTCTCGTCCTCGATAATTCCTTGCGGAAGCGCCTCTTTTGTAGACCAACTGCCAACATTGGCAAAGGCGATCCGCCGTTGTGCGGCAGGTTGTTGCGCGCAGGCCGGCACGCCAAGATTTTCAAAAGATGCACGACGCGGCTGACATTCTGCTTGATGACTCTGTACAAATCCGGTAAAATAAAGGTGATTAACACTATCCAGACCGTCTCCGATACCGCCAATCACAATTGCGGACACGTCCTCAAGCACAATATCCTCATTGTATATATTCTCAACTTCGGTGTAAGCGCAAAAGGCATTTGCGTTATTTGTTTGTTCAAACACCGTTTTTACCAATATTTTTTCACTCTTCTGGGTAACCTCAAGCCTTTTATCCGAAAGCGTGTGAGAAACATATTTCAATTTGGCTCCCTCTGAGGAACTGACCATTTTCGCCCCCATATGGGTTGGTTTGTTTTCTCCCGCAATCTGCACCTCAACGAAGCTGGTTCCCGCTTTATTAGCAAAATCTCCGCACTGTATGATTCTTATTATGTCGCCTGTTATCTCAAATTTTAATGATCCGAAATCTATCATCTATACTGCTCCATTTTCATAACTACATTTATTGTACAATAATTTCATTTGCTTTTCAATTCAAAAATAATTGAAATTATCTTAAAAATTTTAACTGATTTGTATAAAGGCAACAGCGTCTTCTTTTACTTTCTTATAACATTGTTACTATTTTGAAAATAGTTGCAGTTTTCTATTGCAATCCTAAAAAAATGTATGCTATAATACAGCGATGAAAAAATCTATCAAAATGGAGGAGAATCATGATAATTCCGATCCTTTTTGAGCCAAATTTTGCTGAGAACTCGATTTGGTGCGATTCAATACGGTCTGGAATAGAGTCCTATGCACAGAAAAAGAAATATGTAACAATTATCATCGACGGTCAGAAATATCGCGAATATGACTATAACCAGCTTTTTGAAAACGAGCCCCGACTCGTGCTATTGGTCGCCAATTCGCCCGCGTGGGGAGAAAACGCGCTCCGTTTTTTTGAAAAGGAACAGATAGCCGTAGTGCTATA
>JBJDZF010000198.1:0-16973 GCA_051867855.1 Eubacteriales bacterium | reverse complement strand
CTACGGGGCGCAAATCGGCAGCTCGGGCTACGGGGCGCAAATCGGCAGCTCGGGCGACGGGGCGAAAATCGGCAGCTCGGGCGACGTGGCGCAAATCGGCAGCTCGGGCGACGGGGCGCAAATCGGCAGCTCTGGAAAAAATTCTGTTATCTGCTGCGCTGGAAACAGATGCATGGCAAAAGCAAAGATCGGTAGTTGGATTACACTTTCCGAGTGGGAAAACGTCAACGGTGAATATATGCCTGTGTGCGTCAAGACGGAGCGCGTCGATGGTTTGCGAATTAAAGAGGATACATACTACATTTTGAAAAATGGAGAATTTGTAGAATCGAAATAACCGAAACGGGCGCAAGCCCGTCCGCATGGGTTGACCTCCATGCGCTGATGATGGTAGGTCAGGAAGGAGCTAAAATATGAGCTATGCAAAATTGCGCGGTAAAATCCGCGAAGTTTTCGGGACGCAAGAGGCATTTGCGGACGCAATCGGTATGAGTACTGTGTCTCTTAGTCAACGCCTAAACGGGCGTCTTGAGTGGCGTACTTCTGAGATTGCGGCAGCGTGTAAAGTTCTCGGAATCCCGCTCGAAAATAACGCAGAATATTTTTTTACGAAAAAAGTTAAGATTTCTTAACGTTTGGAGGCGTGTATATGCCTGAATCTTTGAAAACGTATGACCTCGGCTATGCATTAGTCCGTGTACGATTGGACGAATCAAAAAATGAATCACGAAAGGAGATTATACATAGTGCAGCAAAAGAATTTTACAAATCAATCAAAAGACGTGAGCGAGATGCAGGAGGATCTGGAAAACGCGGAGCGTGAATGTATGAGCGCGCGCGCCGAATGCCGGTCACTTCGTGAACAGCTCGAAGAATTGCAGACGCAGTACAAATCAGAGTTGACGAAAAGGCTCGAAGATGAAAGGCGACACAAGGCGGAAATGAAACAGCAAGCAGGATGTATTTCCGTATTTGCTTTACTTATTTGCGCAGTAACTTGCGCAATTGCCGCTCCTTGGTGGACTGCTGTTGCACCGGCGATATTTGCATTCTATGCGTTGCGGAGGGCTGGGCTATGAAGATTTTAGAGCTTTTCGCCGGAACTCGCAGCATCGGGAAAGCGTTCGAGGAAAGAGGCCACGAGGTTTATTCCGTCGAGTGGGATAAAAACTTCGATAATATCGATCTTTACGCTGATATTGGCGAGTTATCATCTGATGAAATCATTCAGAAATTTGGTCGACCTGATGTTATATGGGCGTCTCCGGATTGCGCTACTTTCAGCGTCGCGGCGATAAGCCACCACAGGAGAAAAGACCATGATACCGGAGAACTCGTCGCCGTCAGCGATTACGCGAAATTCTGCGACCGCGTAGACAAGCACGTTTTACAGCTTATTTCTGAGCTTTCACCGAAACTGTTTTTCATTGAGAATCCGCGCGGCGGTATGCGAAAAATGACCTGGATGCAAGGAATACCGCGCTATACGGTTACATACTGCCAGTACGGAGACCGGAGAATGAAGCCGACGGACATTTGGACAAACCACCCGTCTCCGAGATTCAAACCGCCGTGCAAGAATGGCTCTCCGTGCCACGAGAGAGCGCCGAGGTCGGCAACGCTCCGCAAAATGCGAGAACTCGGAATTGATGTTGATGTTGGCGGCACTCAATACGGGATGACCGGAAGTAAAGAAAGAAGCGTTATTCCGGAAGAACTTTGCCGCCATATCGTAGATATTTGTGAAGAATTCGTTGGATGTGATACCGAATGAGAACAAAAGCAGAGCTGCGGCAAATGCAATCTCTCCCGCTTGAGTACAAAATAGAAATGACGATTCAGCGAATTAAGGGTTGGTATGAAAGCTGGGTGCGCTTCACAATCGAAAACGATAATACGGGGAAACAGCGATTTGTAACGATGCGCTGCAAGGACTATTTCGATAAGCCTCCGTTAAAAGATGGTGAATGGATTTCAGATCAGCGCGACGGACAAGTATACATAAGCTTTAGCGGCGGGAAAGACAGCACTGTGCTAATGCATATCGCTCGGCAGATTTATCCAGAGATCGAAGCCGTATTCGTGAACACGGGGCTTGAATATCCTGAAATTCAGAAGTTTGTGAAATCGTTCGATAACGTTACGATTTTGCGACCGAAGATGCGGTTTGACCAAGTCCTGAAAACATACGGATACCCGATTATCGGTAAAGAGATTTCTATGACGATTTGGTACGCTAAGAAAGGAGGAAAATGGGCTATCAATAATTTTTACGGTATTGATAAATGCGGGAACGTACACGAATTCAAGCGTGGTATGTACAGTAAATACAAACCGTTGATATCCGCTGATTTCTCAATTTCTGATAAGTGTTGCATAGTTATGAAAGAACGCCCAATTAAATTATACGAGAAGAAAACACAGAAGAAGCCAATAATGGCTCTAATGGCATCGGAAAGTAAAAGGCGTGAAAACGCGTGGTTAAAGACTGGATGCAATGCGTTTGACGGCGACAGACCAACGAGCAAGCCGATGGCATTCTGGACGGAGCAAGATGTTCTGCAATACATAAAGCAATACAACGTTCCGATTGCATCCGTTTATGGAGACGTCGTTTACGAGAAAGAGCCTGAGCAAACGCGCCTTGAAGATTTCGGCGTTGAGGGGTGCGGCACGGAACGCCTCTGTACTACTGGCTGCGACAGAACAGGATGCATCTTCTGCGCGTTCGGCGCTCATCTCGAAAAAGAGCCGTCGCGGTTTCAGCGCCTGAAAGAAACACACCCGCGACAATATGAGTATTGCATCGGAGGCGGGGAATACGACGAAAACGGGATATGGAAGCCTAACAAGCAAGGGCTTGGCATGGGACATGTTTTCGACGAGATGAACAAAATTTACGGAGAAGGGTTTATTAAATACTGAAACAGTGCCACCACGAATCATTTTTTGAGGAGTGGTAATGTGAAAGAATTTAAGAGTTTTTACAAAGAAGTCAAAGGAAACGAGGGCGATAAATGCAGATATAGCACACGGTTAGATACATACGGCTGCGGGTGCGCACACGATTGTAGTTACTGCTATGCTAAATCGCTTCTAAGCTTTCGCGGATTGTGGGACGCTGAATCCCCGTCCGTAGCTGATATAGAAAAGATCGAACGGAAGATTTCTAAAATTCCGAAAGGTACAATCGTCCGGCTCGGCGGTATGACTGACTGTTTTCAACCGATTGAGCGAAAAAACGGAATCACAAAGGCGACGATTGAACTATTGAACAAATACGGCATCGGCTATTTGATCGTAACGAAGTCCGATCTTGTTTGTGATTATATGAGCATACTCGATAATCGGCTTGCTCATATACAAATCAGCGTTACTTGGATTCCTTGCGAAAAGTCGGTAAGCACTAATCGAAGAATCGATGCAATAGAGAAGCTATACCGCGCCGGGTTCGACGTTGCAGTCCGCCTGTCTCCGTATGTTCCGCAATTCGTCGATTTCAAGCGCCTAAACAATATTGATTGCAACAAAATAATCGTTGAGTTTTTGCGCGTAAATCATTGGATAAAGCAATGGTTGCCGCTTGACTACTCGGATTATACCGTGAGGCAATCCGGTTATCAGCATTTACCGCTTTCAAAGAAAATTGAGTATCTTTCCCGCGTGACCGGATTTGACGAGGTTTCCGTCTGCGAGGACGTAACCGAGCATTACGCATACTGGAAAGAATGCGTGAATTTCAACAAAAACGACTGTTGCAATTTAAGGAGGATGTAATAAAACGAATGGGAGAAATTACGAAAGTAAAAACAGCAAGCCGAGAAGAATGGAAGGAGCTCCGGAGCCATTACATCGGCGGTTCTGACGCTGCCGCAGTCGTCGGGCTTAACTCATTTTCTTCACCGTATTCATTATGGGCGGAAAAAACAGGCAAAACACCTGGTTTCGCGGGGAATCTTGCAACGGAGGTTGGAATGTTCCTCGAAGAATTCGTTGCGAAGAAATTCGAGGAAGAAACCGGAAAGAAGGTGCGCAAGGCAAACATGAGCTTTTTCAACAGCGATTACCCGTGGGCAATCGCTAACATTGACCGCGATGTCGTAGGAGAGGACTCAGGGCTTGAGATCAAGACCACTTCGGAGTTAAACATGAAGAAATTCAGCGGTGGTGAATATCCTGCGAACTACTATGTTCAGTGCGTCCATTATTTAGCTGTAACCGGGAAAGCACGGTGGTATCTTGCGGTTCTTATCGGAAACCGAGATTTCCGCGTGTTCACAATCGAGCGAGACGAGGCAGAAATATCCGCGTTGATGGAAGCGGAAAAAGATTTTTGGTCGCTCGTTAAAAGCGATACACCACCATCCGCCGACGGCTCCGCTGCTACGTCCTCCGCGATTTCTACGATTTATTCCGGAAGCAACGACGGAACTGCTGATTTGTTCGCGGTTAGCGATTCTCTTGCTGATTACGATAGAATAACAAATCTAATCAAAGACCTTGAAACAGAACGCGACGAGGCATCGAACAAAATCAAGGCGTTTATGGGAGATGCAGGATACGGAGAGCACGAATGTTTTAGAGTTTCGTGGAAGTCTCAGCAGCGGCGCGTTTTTGACGCTAAGAGATTCGCCGAAGATCATCCCGGAGAGAATCTTGATAACTACTATAACGTAACAAATTCGCGGGTTTTCCGCGTTACAAAAAAGAAAGGAGTATAAAAACAAATGCCAACAACGATTCAGAATCAGATTGCAAAGAAAGAACCCGGGCAGAAGTCCATGCAATCATACATCAAGAGCATGGAGGGAGAAATCAAAAAGGCGCTTCCATCTGTTATCACACCGGAGCGATTCACGCGCATTGTGCTTTCCGCTATCTCGGTTAATCCTAAGCTTGGAAGCTGCACGCCGCAAAGCTTTCTCGGCGCGATGATGACGAGCGCGCAGCTCGGGCTTGAGGTAAACACGCCGCTCGGGCAGGCGTATGTACTTCCATATAACAACAAGGGCGTTATGGAGGCGCAATTCCAGCTTGGCTATAAAGGATTAATCGATCTTGCATATCGTTCCGGCGAAGTTGAGAGCATTCAGGCGCACGTTGTCTACGAGAACGATGAATTCGATTGTGAATACGGCTTAGAGCCTAAGCTCGTTCACAAACCGGCGGATAAAGACAGAGGAGAGCCGGTCAAGGTTTACGCTGTTTTCAAAACCAAAAGCGGCGGATTTGGTTTTGAGGTTATGAGCATTGACGATGTTAAGCGCCATGCGGCGAAGTACAGCAAGGCATACAACAGCAGCTTTTCCCCGTGGAAAACCAATTTTGAGGAAATGGCGAAAAAGACCGTTCTGAAACGCGTTTTGAAGTATGCGCCGCTGAAATCCGACTTTGTACGCGCGGCGGTGCAGGACGAAGTCATTAAAAAGGACTTGTCGGAAGATATGTACAGCGTTCCGAACGAAACCGTTTTTGATGCAGAATACGCGGAAATTTCCGTGGACGAAGAAACCGGCGAAGTATTAGATAATGGAGGTAATAAACAATGAAGAAAAATTATAATCGAATCCTCAGAATGAATAACTCTGTCGAACCGGCTGCTCCTGCGCGTGTTTGGGGAAAAGGCGTCCCCGGAAAATTCGGAAAAAGCACGAACTTTGAAATTCCTGAATGGATGTTTACGCGCGAGCTTGACGAGAAGAACGGCATCTCGAATGAGTAAATACCACAACCGCAAAATAACGCGAGACGGTCAAACGTTCGATTCCGTGAAGGAATACCGCGTTTATTGTGATCTTCTCCTGCTCGAACGGGCGGGAGAAATCACAGACCTACAGCGTCAAGTAAAATACGAACTGATACCGTCGCAGCGGGTAGACGGTAAGGTTGTAGAAAGACCGTGCTCATATATCGCGGATTTTGTATATACGCAAAATGGCGTAACAGTAGTGTTGGATACAAAAGGCGTAAGAACTAAGGACTATATCATAAAGCGGAAACTTATGCTTTTCCTGCACGGAATCAGAGTTAAGGAAATTTAACTAACAGGAAGGACGGAATGCAATGAACGTTGAAAGTAAACCGACGCAGAATCAGAGAATTATCGAATACATAACTGAATTCGGCAGCATTACACAGCTTGACGCGCTGCGCGACCTCGGCGTTATGCGGCTTGCGTCACGCATTTCCGACCTCCGTCGCAACGGGTACGAGATCGAAAGCGATATCGTCGGAGTAAAAAATCGCTACGGAGAGACGTGCAGAATTAAGCGTTACCGTTTCTCTGAAAGGGAGTGTTGAAAATAGCTGATGTTAAGTGGATTAAGATCACAACGGATATTTTCGACGACGAAAAGATACTGCTGATTGAGAGCTTACCTGACGCTAACGCTATTATTGTTGTTTGGTTTAAGCTCCTGTGCCTCGCTGGGAAACAGAATAACAGCGGCGTATTTATCATGAGCAATAAAATAGCATACACCGATAAAATGTTAGCAACAATTTTCCGAATGAAAGAATCAACCGTGCAGCTTGCTCTTCGTACGTTTGAGGAATTCGGCATGATTGAGATTGTAGACGGCGTTATCACTATCCCGAATTGGGGAAAACATCAAAACCTTGACCAGCTTGAAACAAAACGGGCTTATATGCGAAATTACATGGCAGAATATCGGGAAAAGCAAAAGGCGTTAACATGTAAAACTAACAGTAAATCTAACAGTAAATCTAATGTTAGCGAGGCAGAAGAAGATATAGAAAGAGAATCAGATATAGATATAGAAAGAGAAAGAGATATTAAGGCGGATTCTTCCGAAACCGCTTGCTGCACAAAAAATGTGCAGCGGGTTATTGAAGCTTGGAATTCTCTCGGTCTTACGAAAATTACAAAAATTTCGGACGGGACTGTAAGAAGCAAGCTACTGAAAAAACGCATAAAGGATTACGGCATTGATAGTGTTTTGGAAGCAATAGAAAATGTCCGGCAATCTGATTTTCTGATGGGAAAGACAAGCGGAGCGTTCTGTATCACGTTCGATTGGTTTATCAAACCAAATAATTTCCCGAAAGTACTTGACGGAAACTACAGGAACAAAAAACAGAAGGAAGGTGTAAATGGCGGTGGAACGAATCAGGGAAATTCTACAGGCGTCTATGGGGTGTACCTTTAATCGGTATACCCCGGAGGAAATCGAAAAATTCAAGGCGGATAGTTTCAACGCGTCTACAGGAAATTTGAACGATGAGGACGGTTATAACTGCGATATTTGCAAAAACAAGGGGCTTATAATTCGATCTGTATGCAGAGAAAATGGGACATGGTCAACAGTTGCGCGCGATTGCAAGTGTAAGGCTGTTAGAAACACAATCCGAAAAATGCGACGCAGCGGATTAAAAGACATTATAACGGATTACACATTTGATAAGTTCGTCGTCACTGAATCGTGGCAGGAATCAATAAAGCAAGAAGCTGAGGCGTTTGCAAAATCTCCTAATGGGTGGTTTTTCATCGGTGGACAATCAGGGAGCGGAAAAACGCATATCTGCACCGCAATCTGCCGGGAGTTTCTTCTTTCCGGGAAATCTGTGCAATATATGTTATGGCGCGACGATATTATCAAACTGAAAAACGCAGTTACGGATCATGACGAATATGATAGTTTGATAGCCCGATATAAGACGGTAGAAGTCCTATACATCGATGATCTTTTCAAAACCGGAAAAACGTCGGAAGGAATCAGGCAACGACCGACAGCGGCAGACATTAACGCCGCGTTCGAAATCCTGAATTACAGATACAACGACAAGAAGCTAATCACAATCATTTCGAGCGAATGTACGATAAACGATATTATCGAAATCGACGAGGCTGTCGGAGGTAGAATATTCGAACGTGCAAAAAAACCGTTTTCTATTGGACACGACCGGTCAAAAAACTACAGATTGCGGGGGGCTGTTGAACTGTGAACTATGAAAAATACATCTATCTGCAAGATATAAGAGATAAGAAAATCACGAGTCACAGCGCCGCAAAAAAAGTAGGAGGAGAGAAAAGCACAAGATGTACTCTTCCTTCCGACTACATGAGTAAAAAGGAGATCGATAGCATGAGCGGAGAATGCGTAAGTTACAACATCAACAAGCGCCTTACGTGGAATGAATTCACAGCGCTCCCGGACGATATCAAATGCGTGTATATCAAATTCATTCGTCAGAAATACGGAGTTTCTGATCGTGAAATCGCAGAAATGCTCTGCGTTTCGAAAAACACGTTAGGTAATAAAATCCGTCGTCTTGGCATCGGACAAGGAGAGCACACACGCGGACGGACAAGCAAGGATAACAAAGCGAGGTTCTATAAGGATTTCGGAATGGATATGGTAACTGAAAGAGCGACGTGTGAAGCCGTAGGAAGCGCTGAGAGAAACGAATGCGAAAAGGTAGAATCTGATAGCGATGACATTAAAGTTATCGAATATGCAAAAAAACATGGAGGCACACCGATCCAAGAGGCGGAATCCGTATCTACAGAAGAAAGTGTAGAAGAAAAGCCGTCTATCGCGATACCGGAGCGCTGCACATTCGTTTTCAATAGCTCAGTCCGTGATGCGCTCATAGCGTTAGAAGCTATCATAGGTAGCGGCTACGGCGTTCTTACGGTTACTTTCTCGGCGTCGGAAAACGACCGGTCGGTATGCTGATATGGACAAGCATTGCGTCGGGTGCATCTACTATTGGATTACAACAGGAGGGTGGTGCATGTGTGACTATTGGGAACAGACAGGAAATCTAAGACCGTGCAAACCAGGAAAAGAATGCACCGTAAAAGTAACAGGAAATCGAAACCGGAAAAATAAACCGCTTGAAATCAAGCCTAAAAAGAAAGGGTGATGAATTTGGAAGATATAAAAGCATTTCTGAAAAAAATCAGGCTTTACGACGCGAGAATTTCTACAAAATCCGAAGAAATTGAAAGATTGCGAGAGTTTCGTTTGCGCATTACTTCTTCCGGGCAACCGACAGGAGGAAGTGGAGCGAGAGACAAAATCGGGAATCTTACTGCAAAAATAGTTGATTTGGAAAACGAGCTTGCGGAGGAATCAGCAAAATTGATCGAATCGAAATCAAGAGCGGTAAATTTGATTGATAAACTCGACGACCAGGATCAACATCTAATCGCATATAAGAGATATTTCGAATATAAAACATGGAATAAAATCGCAGAGGAAATGAAAATGAGCGAACGGAATGTTTTATATGTTCACGGTAAAGCGCTTCAAGCTTTAAGGAAAATTTGAAAGGAGAAGAAATGGAATATCATATCAAGAGCGAAGAACTGTGTGATAGGTGCATTTATGCTTTCGAGCGGTATTGCTCTAAAATAAGCTGCGATGATTGCGGAATGCTGATATATGGACACGGTTGTATGTGCGAACATATAAAAGAAAACACACCGTGCCCGTACTTTGTGGAGGCGGATGACGATGACTGATAGATACATAAGCATAGAGTGGATGGAGACCATTCTGAATCACTACAAGAACACTCGCTGTTGGAATTCGAATGTCGTAGACATAGACACCGTTATTCGGGTGCTTGAGGTGCTTGAAAACGAGATTAAGCACGCACCAAACATCAGTCCGAGGCAGCTTGGAAACCGATTGATGAAAGCGAAGGATGCGGCGCTGGAATCAAATTTGCACATGTTAGATCGAGAAATCGAAGAGAGCCGTGCCGAATACCGAGTGCAGGAAAGCAAAGGAAATGCTACGCTGATGGGATTTTACAAGGGAATGCTGGTTGCGCGGGAAGAAATGCGCGGGTGGCTTGGAAGGATGGTGAACGATGGGAAAGCGTCTGATTGATGGAGAAAAAGTTATTGGCGACCTGACAGCGATGAAAACGCAGTTAGGCGTGAATGCGATATTGATTGATGCAATGATTGACGGGTTGAAAAGACAACCGAACGTTGACGCAGTTGAAGTTGTGCGGTGCAAGGATTGCAAACACTCATGGATTCATCCTTGCGGATATATTCATTGCCGAAGAAGTGGTCTTTTAGATCATGATATGACTTTTGCTCCTGATGCTTTCTGCTCATACGGAGAAAGGAGGAGCGACAATGCGGCTGATTGATGCTGACGAAATAGAAAAACTTTTCCTCAGGCAGGTTGCGTTGGGAGCGACCGACCTTATTGCGGCTTTTTACGATGCCTTACAGGACGCGCAGATTGTGGACGCAGCCGAGGTAGTGCGGTGCAAGGACTGCAAGCACGAGTTGACCAACAATCAAAGATATATTTGTTGCCGAAGAAATGGATTTAATAGTGCTTTGAATTTTCACAGTGATAGTTTCTGATCATACGGAGAAATGAGGAACGGAAATGACTGAGTATGTCGAGAGGAAAGCATTGCGAGACGCGCTATATGATGCAGACGCTATCACGATGGACGGCGTTAGGATTATAAACCAGTTCCCTGCCGCAGACGCTGCGCCGGTGGTGCATGGGCGGTGGAGTGATACCGTTACTACAAGTAGTAGATGGAAATTCGTGAAATGTAGCGTTTGCGATTATAGGGAATATAACCATACACATAAATGCAATCGTTTTAAATACTGCCCCAACTGCGGCGCGAAGATGGATGGAGGCGATGACAATGCGGCTGATTGATGCTGACAAGATGGCTGTAGAAGAGTCTGAAGCCTACCTATCTGCGCAATGCCGGATAAAAGATGAGATGACGCGGAGTGTGAACGCCGTGGTGCATACGAAGATACAGCAGTTGATAGCCGACACGCCGGACGCATACGCTGCGGAGGTACTGCGTAATCAGTGGATCAGCGTCAAGGACCGGTTGCCGGAAACAGAAGATGAAGTGCTTGTCTTAACGATTTCAAAAAACGGAAACATAAATGTCGACAAGGGCTATCTCGCAAATGGTCGTTTCGTGCATCGTGGCAGAGCTGATGTCACCCACTGGATGCCGCTGCCGGAGCCGCCGGAGGAGGTCATGAGGTGACGCTGCAACAAGCGATCCTGCTATTGGAAAAGGAATATGAAATTGCAAAAAATCTGCCTTTCGTGCGAAATCCGGTTGCCTATGCCCTGTACCAAGTATGGCGCATGGCTGACGATAAAAGAAAATACAGCAATTGATAAAAGAAGGAGGACAAGCCGTGAAGAACATAATGTGCATGCTTGGACTTCATAGCGTTCCGAAGGATTCCGTTGGCACTGCGTTTCGATTTTGCGGGAAACTATATATAGTTAAACAGTGTTGGTGCAAACGGTGCAATAAGCTGATTTATCGGAATGAATGTAGGTACATGATAATAATTTGAAAGGAAATCAACAATGAATTACGCACAACGCGTCAAACTTTCGAAAGAAACATACCTAAATATCGGTATGGAAGTAGGAGCGCAGATGATGGTTGACTTTTTCTCAATTGCGCTTAACGACCCTAAGGTTTTAGGGAAAAGCGTTCTCGGAGAAAAGCGGCTTATGATCGTTTTGCAGAAAGTGCATGATCTTGATGCAGAGTTCAGCGACGCATTCGCAGTTAATACTGAATCTGATTATCTACAAGAAAAGCTCGATAGGATTTTGAAGCAGATTTATCAGAAAAGCGATTTCGTTCCGTTCGATGAACGATATCCGGCTATCAAAAAAACAAAATACTAAAAGTTTGCGGTGTTTTTCATAGAATTTCAGTATTATCGTGTGATATTATTATAATACAATTACAGCAGATAATTCCTCAAGCCGTGCGGGTTTACTCCTTTCCCGCGCGGCTTTTTATATTCAAAAAAGAAAGTCGGTGATGGTTGTGGCGAAATTTACAGCGAAACAACAGCGTTTCTGCGATGAATATCTTGTTGATCTTAATGCTACTCAGGCTGCAATCAGAGCCGGGTATTCAAGCAAGTATGCAAACACAAACGCATCAAAGTTACTACAAAATACTACAATTAAGCAATATATTGAAAAAAGGATGGCAGAAAAGGAAGCAGAACTTGTTGCAGATCAGGCGGAAGTGCTTAAGTATCTTACGTCTGTATTGCGCGGAAAAAGCGCGTCAAGCGTTCTTGCGCGTGATGAAGTAGGTGCGGATCGTGTGATAGAAAAGCCGCCTGATGAAAAGGAACGGCTGAAAGCTGCGGAGCTTCTTGGGAAAGCACACATGATGTTCACGGATAAGGTGCAGCAGGACGTAGATATGGAACTGAATATTACGGTTGACTACGGTGATGGTTCGTGAATATCACAGTCCAAGCAAATCCGTGCTTCAAGGAAGTAAACCAAAGTACAAAACGATATATCGTTATGAATGGTTCGGCTGGATCGGGGAAAAGCGTTGATACGGCGCAGAACTATATTTTGCGATTGCTGAATGATAAGGGAAGAAACCTTGTAGCAATGCGGAAATCTGATATAACAAACCGCGACAGCACCTTTGCAGAACTGACAGGGGCAATATATCGGATGTTCGGCGGAAAAGCTGAATCATACTGGAAAATAACATCTTCCCCGATGAAGATTATTTGCAGGGCGAACGGGAATCAAATAATATTCCGTGGTATGAATGATGAAAAGCAGCGCGAAAAGCTGAAATCAATCACATTCGCAAATGGCAAGCTGACAGATGTTTGGTTGGAGGAAGCGACAGAATTTACGCAAGCCGATGTAGAAATCATAGACGACCGTTTGCGTGGAGAACTTCCACCCGGGCTGTTCTATCAAATGAGATTGACATTCAACCCGGTAAACAAAAATCACTGGATAAAAAAGCAATATTTTGACTATACAGATGAAAACACGCTGACACACCATTCAACATATCTTGGAAACCGGTTCATTGATGACGCATACCGGGCAAGAATGGAGCGCCGAAAGATCGTAGACCCGGAAGGATATAGGATATATGGGCTTGGAGAATGGGGCGAAATTGGCGGTTTGATTCTCCATAACTGGGAGATAAAATATATTTCGCAGAATCCGGCAGACTACGACGATTTTGCAATCGGGCAGGACTTCGGATTTAACCATGCTAACGCTATTTTGGCGTTAGGGACAAAAGACGACGACATATATATCACAAAGGAAATTTATGAATTTGAAAAGGACACGTCCGAAATAATCCAGCTTGCTAAGGACGCAAATGTCCCTACCAATAAAACAATGTGGTGTGATTCGGCGGAACCTGACAGGATAAAGATGTGGCAAAAAGGCGGATATACAAGGGCAAAGGGTGTTGACAAGGGAGGCTCTGCCGGGTCGGTAAAGGCACAAATTGACTGGCTGAAACAGCGGAAAATATATGTGCATCCGTCCTGTGTGAATACTATCAAGGAGCTACAGCAGTGGAAATGGAAAAAGGACGAAAAGACCGGCGAATATCTCGACGAGCCTGTACCATTTCAGGATGACGCTATGGCTGCTTTGAGATACGGCGTTGAATCATGGAGGAAAAGGAAGAAATGGCTCGTATAACGGAGGCGAGGCAATGAGCAAAACTATAAGCGTTAGGATACGAGATAAAATAGCTACAGCGGATATATCTGCTTGTATCGTGTGTGGTAACAGCGACTATGTTATCGACTTTGATTTCGACGAAGAATGGGAAGCATATAACGCTAAAACAGCTCGTTTTATATACGGCGATGGTATATATACTGATGTTGTTTTTGACGGGAATCAGTGCAATGTACCCGTTGTTTCCAACACATATAGCGTTACTGTAGGCGTATACGCTGGAAATTTACACACGACTACACCAGCGTATATCCCGGCGAAAAAATCTATCCTTTGCGGAAAAGGAACGCCGGAAGCTCCGAACGATGATGTATACAGCGAAATAATGGCGCGGTTAAACACTGTTCCCGAGCAAGTGATTTCGGCTGTTAATGATTATTTGCAGTCTAATCCATTTTTGGAGAACGACCCAACTGTGCCTGGATGGGCAAAGCAGCCGCAAAAACCGTCCTATTCCGCGCTTGAGGTAGGTGCTGACCCGTCAGGGACAGCGGCATCCGAAGTAAACGAGCATAACACCGGAGTAGATAGTCACGGTGATATTCGACTACTAATTTCTGGTCTTACTGACCGTCTAAACGCATTGGTGGACAGCGATGACACAACGCTTGACCAGTTGAGCGAGATCGTGGCATATATAAAGTACAATCGTGATTTGATTTCATCTATCACGACTGATAAGGTGAGCGTATCGGACATCGTCAACGATCTTGTGACAAACGTAGCAAACAAGCCACTGTCGGCGGCGCAGGGTGTTGCACTCAAGACGTTAATTGATACATTAAGCACTAATAAACTCGATGCAGATCAACTGACCGCTGCTGTTAACACTGCCATTTCACAGGCTAAAGAATCAGGAGAATTTGACGGTGCGGATGGCAAGTCTGCCTATGACTACGCCGTGGATGGTGGTTATACCGGAACGACGGAGGAATTTTCCGACAAACTGGCAGGAACCCCGGATTATGTACGGACGGAAGCGGAAAGAGTTGCAGAAAACATCCTTTCTATCGACGGTGAGGGTGGAGAAGTTAGCGGCACAGCATATACGAACTTGCTTCCAGAGGCAGAAGCTATAGACAGTACAGACCCTTATAATGGGGTTGGCTATAAAAACGGGTATTATGCGTCCTCTGCGAGTCCTTATGAGGGAGCGGACAGTGCTTGTGTGCTGACTGGTCTCATCAAGTATGATGGTTCTTACAGCGCAACGGAACTTCCAAGCATCTATGTTAAATGCGCAACTATAGATACAAGCAATTCCCATGTAAGATTCCAGCTTTGGAGCGACAGCAAAGGGTATATCAATGGCATTTCTTATGGAACGCACATAACAGTGGATGCGCTTGGTGATGGCTATTATAAACTGACTTTTGCAAGTAATATCCGTGATAGCTTTGGCGCATTTGGATATATACGCATGAGCCTTGTCGGAACGGGTGAAAACTTAATTGTTACAGTTGGTGAGGCTATTGAAGAATCGGCTGTCGCAACTGTAGATGCCCCACCCCTCAACATCGCATTTATCACAGACTTGCACTACAACGAAACCTATGCTGACGGGCTGAAACACGCCGCACAGGGGTTGTCCGTTATCAAGGAAACCGCTCAGATTGACGCAGTTGTTTTCGGCGGTGACTATGTAAATACCAATTCCGGTACGGAATTGGCAAAATCACATATTTCCGTTTGCAAGCATTTGTTTGCAAACGCGGCCGGCGACAGCGTCGAAATTTGGTTACGTGGTAATCACGACAATGTACCTTATCCTGATACCGACGAAAGCGATCCCAGAATCAGTCGTATGGAGTGTTTTAACCGCACAGGGCGCAAGCAGTATAATCGAAATGGCTATGTTTCTAACCTGAAAGACCCGGGTGGAAACTACGGCTATATTGATTTTGAGGCCAGTAAAATCCGTCTTATCTGTTTGAATACCGTGGATAATGACCATTTTGGAATTGGTTCGGGCTTGACAGATGCTTACCATGTTAGTGCTACACAGTTAGAGTGGATTGCCAATACCGCACTTGATTTTACAGACAAAGATTCACCAGCAGAATGGGGAATTGTGGTTGTGTCTCATGTGCCTGTTTACTCTGGCAATTGGATGAACACCCACAGCTATACCGATGCAAACGGAACGGTGTGGGCTGCCAATGTGGTTAATGTCAAAAATCTTATTATGGCATATGTCTGCGGCGAAACATTCAGCGCATCGGTTGATGGTGTTAATGTTTCCGCTGACTATTCCGCACTGACAGACAGAGCTAAACTACTGTGCGCTATCAGCGGACACCAGCACGCGCTTACAAGTTATACGGACGCTGGATGGCTGACAATCGGCTGCCCAAATGCATCCCACCTGAGGACGAATGAAGCCGGGTATGCACAAGACCCTGATATTGATGGGAATTCCTACGGCACAACAGCTCAGGAAAAAGCCTTAGACAGCGAAAGAGATACCGCATTTACAGTGATAACGATTGACCGTGCTGGCAGTAAGGTCTATGCGTGGTGTTATGGTGCCGGGTATGACCGTGCATGGAGCATATAGTCCACGCTGATACTGCAATTGAAGGGGGGTGAGGTCTTATGAGCAGTGAGTTCATGGTGGCGCTGCTGTCGCTGGCGGCATGTACAATACACATTATTACTCAGTAGGAAACGAAACAGAGTAACAAATATGGAGGTTGATAAATGATAACTCCAAATGAAATTAAAACGATTATCGAGCAAGATAGCGCAAGCATAAAGAAGAAACTCGCGCGCGTCGGTAGGAGATATTATGAAGCTGACCACGACATTAAAGATTTCCGTATTTTTTATATCGACGCAAACGGAGAGTTAAAAGAGGACAAATACAAAAGCAACATCAAAATCAGTCACCCGTTTTTTACGGAGCTTGTCGACCAAGAGGTACAGTACATGCTTTCCGGGAAAGACGGGTTTGTTCGTTCAGACATTCCTGAATTGCAATCAGAGCTGAACGAGTATTTCAACGAAAACGACGATTTCCTTTCCGAGCTTTACGAAGTCCTTACCGGAGCAATCTCTAAGGGATTTGAGTATATGTACGCATATAAAAACGAGGACGACAAAATAGCGTTTCAGTGCGCGGATTCTATCGGCGTCGTTGAAGTGAAGAAGAAAGAGACAGACGATGTAAGCGAATATGTTATCTATTGGTATGTTGACCGTATCGGTAAAGATAACAAGCGCGTCACAAGGATTCAGGTTTGGGACGCGACGCAAACAACATTTTATGTTCAGGAGGACGGAGGGGATATCGAGCTTGACAATTCGCAGAATCCTAACCCGCGCCCTCATACCCTGTTTCAGAATTCCGGAGCCAATGCAACATATTACGAAGGTTTTGGATTTATCCCGTTTTTCCGCCTGGACAACTGCAAAAAGCAATTTAGCGGTTTGAAGCCT
>JBJDZF010000197.1:0-3885 GCA_051867855.1 Eubacteriales bacterium | reverse complement strand
TATCTTGCCTCCCAGCGTCCGTCTGTATGTTCGTAGATGCGCGAACCGTCTTTCACAGCCTACCTCCGACCCAAAATAAAGAGCAAGTGTGTAATGAAGTACAAAACTTCAAGATACAAAAACATTCGCTTAAAATCACACTTTTCACAGATATACTTGTATAATATCACGGAAAGGCGATTTTGTCAAGTAGTAAAGACAGTAGCAATCAGCTCAAATCAAGTAATTTATGGAAGATATCTGCCATAGCTTTTATAAACTGAAGACTTTGTGATTATCCTCTGATTTTAGGTCTTTACATATATTGACGAAAAAAAACAAATTTTTTATTTTATTCGTTGTCAAATTATTGTCATAAAAGCGGAGGAAAAAACATGGCAAGACGTGGAGAAAACATATTCAAACGTAAGGACGGCAGATGGGAGGCGCGTGTCATCGAATGCCGAAATAACGGAAGACGGGTGTACCGTTCCCTTTACGGTAAAACTTACACCGAGGCAAAAGCGAAGAAAGAAGAATACTACGGCATTAAGCATTATGAACCATGCCCCAATGCAAAGAAATCAGTAACATTTTCATGGCTCGCTGGAGAGTGGCTTGCTTCTGTCAAGGGAACAGTGAAAGAATCCACCTATACGAGGTATTACAGGAATGTGTACAGCTATCTTGTGCCTGCAATGGGCAAATATTCCGTTTCAAGGTTGGACAGCTCCATTGTAAATCAGTTAAAAGAAGAACTTCTATTGAGTGGCGGCAGGATCGACTCCGGACTGTCCGAAAAAACGGTATCGGACATTCTTTCGGTCCTCAAAATGATTCTGTTTTATGCCGCTGGAGAGGGATACCCTGTTATGAACGTATCCTTGATCAAGTATCCACGCAGAAAAAAGAAAGACATCTGCATTATTCCGTCAAATATCATCAACCGCCTCGAGGAAATCCTGCTGGCATCAGATGACGCGATCTCATGGGGGATTCTTCTGACGCTTCACACTGGAATCCGAAACGGAGAGCTTTGCGGTCTTCAGTGGGGAGATTTTAATTTTTATAATAAGACTGTGCGGATCAACCGTACGGTGGAACGAATTGCCAATCTGGAACCGGGCAGAAAGACCAAAACAAAGCTGGTAATCAGTGAGCCGAAAACCGATACCTCCAAACGCGAGATCCCTTTGCCGAAAACCTTATGCGATTATCTGAAAACAAAGCGCAGGTCGCCGGAGACATATTTGCTTACCGGCACGGACAAGCCCTCCGAACCGCACACGCTATACGTGCGTTATGAGCGATTTCTCAAGCGGAACGGCTTTGAGAGTTATACCTTTCACGCGCTCCGTCACTCATTTGCCACACGCGGTATTGAGTCGGGGTTTGATGCCAAATCACTTTCGGAAATTCTCGGGCACTCGGACGTTTCCACTACTCTGCGATGCTATGTGCATCCGTCAATCGAACAAAAGAGAAAGCAGATGGAAGGCCTCTTTGATGAAAAAATTCGTGGTCAGAAATATGGTGTGTGAAAACCCGAAATCTTTGCTACTACATATTTTGTGGGTGAGCGGAAATGAAGTTTTGTACTTCATTACACAGTCAAATTATTTTGCAGTGTCACAAAAACATGAAAACGGCTACTATTTACCAGGAGGTATTTAGTAGCCGTTTGTTTTGTTTATGTTATTATTCAAAACGTTGAAAACAAATGTGATTGTGCACTGATTTCATTTTTTTTGGTTTACTGTTCAGTTTAAAGAATTATCTCATATCGTAGAATCCATCCTGTTCAAAGTTTTTCGATAATAATTTTTCTAACAATTTTTTTAATTCTGTTAGAAAACAGACTATTTTCGCCAAAAGATTTATACTATAAGAAATAAAAAAACTATTGGAGGTATAAAAATGTCTCGACGAGGACTGGGACAGGCGAAAAAACTGGATTGCGTATATTTCGGCAAACGGCTAAAAGAATTACGGGTTGAAAAAAGAATATCCGTAAAATCAATGGCGGAACTTGTGGGCGTTCAAGAAAACTATATACGCCAGCTTGAAATCGGTAACAAAACTCCGAGTTTTGATACCCTTATTGCTATAATAAATGCTTTAGGAGTTACATCTGACGAGCTACTGTGTGACTATGTGAATAATGCGGTACCGGAAATTATCGAGAGCCGCATCGGGAAGCTCATAGCGCAAATTCCGAGAGAACAACGCGACCGCATTGAGGCTCACATTATGCTGGACATTGATTACGAAAAATAAACCGATAATACTCTAATAAAAATATACTATCCGAGGCGAATATAAGACATGATAATACAATTAATTCTCGCCATTAAAGATGACGAACAAAGATCGGTCGTTGAGCAGATATACAACGATTATTATCATCTGATGTATCAGAACGCATATAATATACTGGGTAATCACCATGATACGGAAGATGCGGTGATGGAGACTTTTATAAGAATAATCGACAATGCGGATAAATTCGTACTTAATAGCCGTAACGAAATTATTGCTCTGACGGTTATATATACAAGGAATGCTGCCAAAACGCTATATAATCGGCGCAACAAACGTTCCTCCGTTTCACTGACCGTATATTCGGATGAAGACTCCTTTGAAGAAAAACAGCTGGATATCGAGGACAAAGGAGAATCTCTTGAACGTTTAGCAATCAATAAAGAGACCATACAGATATTATCACAAGCATTAAGTCAACTGCCGGACGAACAAAAGGATTCAGTGATGCTGAAATATTATTATGGACACCGTTATTCCGAAATCGGTAAAGAGTTGGGAATTACCGAAAATGCCGCACGTGCCCGTGTATTCCGTGCAAAAGAGAATCTGCGTGAATTATTAGGAGATAAAGTATATGAGCGCCTCGAATTTTGACAGGCTTGATGCCTTGATTGCATTGTCCGTAAAGGATTGTATAGATGAAGAGGTAAATAATTTTCTCAAAACGGAGGTAACCGTTACGCCCTCAACCGGGTTTACCGGTAAAATAGCCCGTCTTGTAAGAAAAAGCAAAACAACGCGTCATCCCTTTTATAAACCCCTCAGAATAGTTGCAGTCGCCATCTTGATTGCTTTATCGATTATGTTCACTGCCTGCGTCAGCATTCCCCGTGTCAGGGAAGCGGTATGGAACGCAATAATTGAATGGTATGACGATTATATTTCCATTCGTTTTACTGCACCGGAAAGTTCGTCGGAAAGCACGTCGGAAAGCAGATCCGGAGGCACATCCGGAAGCGCACAGAGAAGTATTTCGGAAAGTACGTCCGGAAGCACGCAGAGAAGCATATTGGGGAACTCGTCCGGAAGCTCGTCCAATGAGATCGATACGGACAAGCCTGCAGTATCGGCAACCCCTCCGAAAACAATTGAAACCGTAAATGCTCCGACATATATTCCCTACGGTTATATGGTTATCTCTTACACCTCTCAAATTAATTTTTATCAGGAATATTACGATGCCGACGGGAATTTCTCTTTCTACTTTTATCAAAATTTAAAAGGTACAAAACATAACATAGATAACAAAGACGCAACGGTATCATCAGTTGTCATTAATAACAAGGAGGGCTTGTTGATAACAGGCGAAGGAGATACAATGAGCGTTATATGGGAGGATGATTTTTATTCATATATGATCAATGGACAATTTGATACAGAAGAGGAAATACTCAAAATCGCGTCAAGCGTAAAAGTAATAAAGAACTAAAAACAGCAAACGGGTATTCGGATGTGTGCCGATTACCCGTTTTTTGTGCGTATTTTACACAAATCGAAGAAACATTTTGTCAAAAATAGAGAAAAGTCAAGAAATTCCAAAAACACCATAACAAAACAACAATTACTGTGGTTAAATGTATTAAT
>JBJDZF010000196.1:0-3893 GCA_051867855.1 Eubacteriales bacterium | reverse complement strand
GCTCTACTGTCAACAAATATATCACATATCTTTTCGTTATCGAAATTGTCATCTCCCGTAGGAACTATGTATGAGCCCGTATTCAGCCAGAATTGCTTTATAACAGCGTCGGTGCCGTTGGATACCCGTTCAAGCGGAATACTGAGATCAAATAACCCGTCTGAGTTTTTCGAGAGAACTGTCATATTGAGAGATACCCAATAGGCATCTATTGACGTTCTCGCTCCGGAAACAAATCCGTAAAAATCACTTGCATCCTTCGAATCATTGGAGTTACGGTTTTCATACACATCTACCGTCATGGTATAGAGCTTCTCCATTGTCCATTCACCGGATTTAACCAGGTCAAAAAGAGAGTCTATTTTCTGCTGTTCAAGCAACTCCTCATTATACGCCATTACATACATATATCGGTAAAAGGAGAGCGCCGCCATACCGGTAGCACAGTACTGAGCTCCGGCTATTTGAAAGCAATCATTGAAGTTATGAGACCAATAATATTTATCAAGATCGATAGAGTCTATATTATTCAGATCCTTGAAATAACCCTGCGCCATTATGAATGTATTAAAGTTCATTGAGGCGATATCGTAGGAATTGTCTCCCGCAAGGACCGAGTTCTGCACCTTAAGACTCGATGTTCTCCAGCTGTTTGTTGGATCATCAGGAATAAGAATCGGATTTATAACGATATTCATTCGATCTGCCACAGACAGATTTCTGTTATAGACCAAGGCAGATACGGTATTCCCCATATCTTCCGCATTAACCGCCAGTTCGTCCCTAACTCCGTAGCTATCTCTGCAAAGCACATTTATCACTTGTTTGTCATAGTCCATCCTTGCGGGAAGATCATCGCTATATGGGTCTGTATCCGTCGCAGCAGGAACTGTCGTTGTTTCATCTTTCTTGTCATTATTTGCCGTGCATCCTGCAAGTAACCAGGACGATAAGCAGATCAGGATACAAAGAATAAAAATTAAAGCTCTTTTCATGTATAACCTCCTTGCTTTTATGATATATCGCTCAATTTTATTCTTGAAACAGACACGCTTTCTTTGTATAACGTGTAAACAACATACATATAATCTTCGTCTATATAAATACCGGGATAAGCAGGTCCACCCGCCTTATAAAGTCCTGTTTGCATATAAGCATAATTTTCGTTTGAAATTACGAACATTTTATTGTAATTTATACCGTCCTCGGATATAAACAATGCAAGCACGGAACGGTTTTTAACGATATTTCTGACGCAGTAATATCGTCCGTCTGGCAATCTGCCATATGCAAATTTCGACGAATAGTCGATATTCGAGGTAACATACAGAGGCGTCCATGTCTTTCCGTTGTCATAGCTTGCGGTACACAATTCATATGAGCGGTTTGTTCTGTAATACAAATATATCACACCGTCATCGGTCTGCACAAGCGTACCCTCAGCAACAATACCGCCGTCTGCGATAAGCGCACTTGCCTCGTCGGAGAGCGTAAGAGCTACCTTTTTCCAGCCTGTAAGTCCCGTTGAATCGTCTGTATACCGTACACCAAGCCCGGATGGATGTATAAGTCTTCCACCAGTCACTTTATATATATTGGAGTTGCACGTTCCGCCGTTCTCTATGATTTTCGGCTCGCTCCACGTCACACCGTCGGTCGTGGTAATGGCAAACGTTTTTAAGTCACCGTGTCCGGTATCGGCAGTGGGACGAAGCGGATTTCCCGCAGAGTCAACGCGAAGCGAACTCTCGGTATACTCCCAACTCATATAAAATACTGTCATTGTATCTCCATTTACTATTACTCCCTGACAGGTCAGCGTGGGTGATACAAGTTTCCCCTTTTGTGTGTCGACAAGTGGCTTTGAGTCCCAATTTTCAAAGTCAGATGACACCGACATCATAATTCTCTGACCAATGTCATCTTCATTTTGAGGTCCGTTTGACCAAAAGGCATAGTATTTACCCTTGAATACGGCAAAATTCGGGTGATGATTATAAAACATTCCCTCCGATGCAGACGGAGTATATATTCTGCTTGTCTGCACATCGGCATTAAGAGATTCAGTAACCGTATTGTTCATACTCGCGATGGTCGCCTTTATGGTTTCCTCGTTTGGCTTTTCCGGTGCAATAAACGGAGTTTCGCGAAGTGTCAGCACAGTGTCAAGCCCTGCCGAAACCCCCATAAGCTGAGCGGTCCCCATTGAGAGATAGTCCTCAACAAACTGCTCTACGGCATTTTCAAGCTCAACCGAGCGTGATGCGGCAATGACAATCTTCTGTCCGACAGCCTTGAGAGCAAAGGTGCCCTCGGACAAGCCTACGGATGCGTTCGCGGACTCAGCCCTTGAAGTATTGCCGATAAGTATTTCTTTCTCCGACTCAGGAAAGCTGTCGCGCTTTAATGTAAGCGTTACACCCGTAAGAGCCAGTATCTTGTTTACAAGAGTTTCGCCTGCGACATATGCATTGTTGTCTCCTGCGGGTACTACGACGGAATATTCGCTTGACGAATCACGTACAATAACAAGTTCTTCTTTTGTATTCACCGTTATTTCTCTCCCTGTGTTTTCTTCTGCTTTCTGCGTCCCCATGCAAGAAGCGCAGGAAAGCATTGTAGATATTGCAAGAATGGCACATACTGCACATCGAAATGTTATTTTTCTCACCTTGTTCTCACCTTCTCTGTTTTTCAAGTTCAGTAAGCATATTATATGTAAGACGCGATCCGTCATAAACAAAGCTTACGTCCGTTCCCGTAAAGATGAGATTCACACCGCGCCGTATCCAATCGGAGAGGAATTTTTCATTCGGCCCTGTGGCAACGCCGAAAATCTTACCTGAATCCTTCAGTATTTCCCCTATTCTGTCATAAATAGGGTTCATATCATCAGAAAGATCATTGCCTATCCGTCCGACAGAGCCGGATAGATCATTTGGTCCCACAAGAAATCCGTCGATACCGTCAAGCCCTACAAGTTCCTCAAGACAATTCACCGCATCGATATGCTCGATCTGAACTATGCGAAGCATATCCCTGTAATTTTCATGTACAAATTCGCCTTTGTCTATCCCGCCGTAGTCAAGTGCTCTGAGAGGTCCATAACCGCGTGTTCCCTTCGGCGGATATTCGCATGCCGCTATCGCTGCTTTGGCATCCTCTACTGTTCTGATAAACGGGAAAATTATCCCATCCGTGCCCATGTCGATTATCGGCTTTGCAAGCACTGGATCATTCCATGGTATACGGACAAACGAGGTTGAGCCACCTGCACGTATGGCAATCAGATTATTGAGGACCTCGCTTTTCCCTATGGCAGTATGCTCCATGTCGATCCACACGGCATCAAATCCGCTCATAGCCATTGCCTCAGTGAGCATGGGTGAACCGCAGAATACGTGCGTCCCCTTGATGATCCCACCGTTTTCCGCTATTTTCTTAAGTCTTTTTACGTTTTCAGTTGAAACTCGCATAATTATTGTTGCTTCTTTCTTGCTATCAGAATGTTGCACACATGCTTATGCGGCACACCGGATGAACAGCAGTCAAAGATCTTTTCCTCCATTTTAAGAAATTCCCAATCGTAATAGTAAGCGAATATTTCTCCGGACCGCCACAGCGAGACGTGTGCCTCCTGGTCCGGTGCAACATCTATATACGGCTTTTCAACGAATATTTCCAGTGCATGAACACCTCCGACGCTTGTTAGTTTTTTATACCTGTCTATAAAATCGTGCCTGTCTTCCTTCTTAAGATAGTGCAGCGATTGACGGGCGTAGACCACGTCGTACACGCTGTCCGAGCGCCATGAATTCATATCCGCCACAAATGCTTTTATCGGCACATGACAGTAGTCGGCAAATCGATGCACCTTGTCTATACCCGACGAG
>JBJDZF010000195.1:0-3904 GCA_051867855.1 Eubacteriales bacterium | reverse complement strand
TCTGACGAAAATGGTTATCCATTACCGGTTATCATGACATCAATATTTGGAAAGACAGCATAAGTTTATTAGTATATGGCTTTGATAGCCAGTAACGAATAATGTCGGTTGTTTCATCTGATTCGCCTATTTAACTCGTGTATTAAATCATTTTGACAAGAGAGACAGGGCGATTCGGAAGAAACAACCCGGCTTATTTTAATTAGTGCAATTGTTTTTTGAGGTTATAATCTGAAAATCACAATCCATAGTGACCTGGGGAGATTTTTGTATATATGAAGAGATGCTTATCCTGCGTATTATGCTTCCTGTTGATTTTAAATATGTTACTTTTTGCGGTTGCCTGCTCAGATAAAAAAACGACCGACGAGCATGTTACGACGACCGACACAACAAATCTTACGCCGGATACCGAGAAGCACCCGGATTCGGGCGTTGATGACTATGACATATCGGAAATTCCAAATATTATTTGGGATTTTTCAGATGAAGACATTATGAGAATTTCGGGCGTTGAGTTTTCAGAGGGCGTTTCGGGAGAACAAGGTTCTTATGAGTTCGGCAGCTACGAAGGCATATCGGCATTGAAGCTGAAATATTCCTACCATTCCAAATATTCCGCGTACCGCTTTACAGTCATGCCGATATCCGAAAAAAATATATTTACCGAAAAACATCTTTGGGTTCGTGTTACATATATGACAACAAACAACAGCACGGCTCAAATCGTAGCCAGAAATGTCGATACAGGTGATAGGATAACTCTGGTTAACGATACAGTTGCATCAAACGGCAGATTTGTGACATCGCGCCCGGTTTCTTTGGAAAAAAGTAAAATATTGGATTGTTTGGCCGAAGGTTCGGCTATCAACATAGAATTTGATGCAGTAACACCATCCGCAAATATTTATATAAAGGAAATCGCATTTTTCGGCACACAGGAAAATGCCTATAAGCATTACGGAGATTCTGCGTCCGACTATATTGAGAAAAAGGCAATGAGCTTTGGAAGCGCCGGGAATGCCAAAAGTTATGCAGCAAGTAGCAGTACAACCGGAGTTTATGAATATGATACTTTGAAAGCTGCGATTTCTCTGAAGTATACTGCAAATCCGGTTATGCCGGAAATGGGAAATTACCTGTTCCAACCCATGTTCAACTCTGCAGGAATGGTTTCATCGTCGTATGCATTTGTCAGGGTATTATACAGCGCAAACAATCCAATCGGGACAGATTCGGTATCTCTTTCAATCAGATCCGATTCAAATTCAAATCTTTATGTGAATTGGGACGGAATAAAAAATACGGAGGGATTTGTACTCAGCGATGTCCGTATGATGCCGACGGATTTAATTCAGCGTATAGCAGAGGGCAAGCAGGTTTCTTTGATCTTTAATGCCGACAAGGGCGGAGGAGAGTATTGTGTCAAGGCGATCTATTTTTTCAAGAGTAAGGCGGACGCTGCTTTGTTTGAGGTAAAGGATGATACAAGCAAGGTGTTCGTGGAAGGAGCAGATATGTCGGAATATTCCATTATATTGCCGTACAATGCTGTAAAAAGAGAATATGATGCGGCAAAGTCTTTACAGAGTATAATTTATCAGGTCACAGGAGATCTTTTGCCGATAGCTATAGATACAGAGTCTTCCGAGGGAAAGTATGAAATATTGATCGGAAAGACCAATCGTAAGGCATCGCAAACGGCATACAGAGTTTACGAATCTGCCGATTGTGATATAGGAGCGTATTCACTTTCTTTATCAGAGAAAAAACTGGTATTCGCCGCTTTCTATAATCCGGGATTGGAAGATCTTATTTCACAGTTTAAGGATACATATTTTGCATATTCCGATACTCAGAAACCAAAAGAGATTTATATAGATAATGTCAGCATTAAGGGAACGCGATCAGGGTCAGGTTTCTTGGAAAAATACACAAAATGGTCGGACGTTGAAAATGTTTCCGAACCTAAGTGCTTTACCGATGACTTCAGCGGAGAAAATATGTGGAATGAAGAGGGGAACGATTCAAACTGGACTGTTAAAAACGGCTCTATGATTTCGTCAGGCAGCGGATATGAGCTTTCCTATCTGCAGATATATGAAAAGAACGCGGTATTTTCTGCCGACCTGGCTCCTGCTCCTACAAAGTCCGGAAAAGGAACATTCGGTTTACAGCTACGGTATACTTCACGCTACGGTTATGTTCGCGGGGGATATGACTATGCAACCGGTGAATGGTTTATTGAATCCCGGGAGGGGGAGGATTTCACACCGGTAAGGTCTGCTGTAAAAAGCGGAGCACCGGTTACGGGAACCGAATTCCGGATGACTTTGACCGTTAATAACGGAACTGCAACACTATCGGTTAATGGAAATACCTTACTGACGGCAGTTGTTTCACATGTCTCTCCGGGACGTATTGCAGTATTTGACGAGGATGTTGCTGTTCGTTTGGATAATGTAGTTCTGGAGCTTTCAAGCGGCATGGGGAAGTCCGTTATTGCCAATGTTACTCATACTGTAATACCGGAAGAGGCATATCTGGAGGGTGGAACAGTTATTGAACTTGGTGACGGATATCTTCATTATGTACATCATAGCGGAACAGCATATGTTTCTGAAGACGGTGGAAAAACGTGGGATACGGAAGCACCATGGTATAAATCGGTATATCCGAGCATTATAACGTTAAGAAACGGGGAGCTGCTAAGAGTTACCGCTCAGGCAGTCGGAAGTGTTTCGAGCGTTGTGATGCAGGCTTCCTCCGACGGAGGAAAGACATGGGAAAACGTCGGCACTGTGTGTTCAAGATTATATCCCGGAACAACGTCATTCTGGGCTAACAACATGAATGACAAAATGACACAGATTTCGACAGGACGAATATTCTACGTACAAAGTTATGAAAACACAAAAGGGGATACGTCACTCGGTTCACGAAATACATTTTGTGTTGTTTATTATTCCGATGACAACGGAAGAACATGGAACAAGTCAAGCACTTCCACTCTTGACCTAACAGATATGTCTTATTTCAGTGAGGCAAAGGTTTTGGAGTGCGCCGACGGCAGTTTGAGGTTGATGTCTTCATGGAATAATTATCCAACTATTATGTATTCAGAATCTACTGACGGCGGAATTACTTGGGGAGCCTTGACAGCATTGGATGGTTTCGACAGTTCATGTGCGTCCATGGCGTTTATGCGTGATCCAAACGGAAAGACCGATTATTGTTACTATATGGTTTGGTGCAATGATGAATTTGCCGTTAAGAATCCTTCCGGTACAACCGCAATAACAATGCCACGTTCGCGCTTGACGCTGGCATATACCGAGGATGGTAAAAATTGGATAATGCTCGGAGATATCTGGCGCTGGGAATCAAACTATACTTATCGTTACGGTATGCTTAACCATATTGTGGATCCATTTATCTATATTACAGAAGATTCCGTGATAATCGGAAGCGGGATCAGCGAAAAGTGGAAAGTGACAGGAGAAGGATATTCTAATGTCCATCAGGCGCAAAGACAGCATATATGGCAGATTCCCAAGAGTTCATTGAATCCTACTGAAATATTGTTCTTTGAGTAAAATCGTAAAACAGGGAATCGGAGCAAAACTCTGACACAATATCTGCAAATTTATTAAATATGGGGGCTTAAATGAGTCAGAATCTGAACGGCATTTATCCCGCACTTCTGACACCGTTTGAAAAGTGCGGTAAGGTTAATTGCGATGCGCTGAAAAAAGTTGTGCGCTGGAATATCAATAAAGGGGTTAACGGTTTTTATGTTGGAGGAAGTACCGCGGAGGCATTCCTTTTAAGCGAGGAAGAACGGATTTTGGTATATAAAGCAGTCGCAGAGGAAGCAAGAGGAGAGGTACATTTGATTGCCCAT
>JBJDZF010000194.1:0-3932 GCA_051867855.1 Eubacteriales bacterium | reverse complement strand
GAGATACTGCTCTCATATCTCAACATAATCAACCTCTCGGACGGCTGTTTCGGAGTGGGCGCCGCCGCCGAATACTATTTTTCAAAGGATGTAAGCGAGCTGACTCTGAATGAATGTGCCTGTATCGCGGCCATTACAAACAGTCCGTATTATTATAATCCGATAAGGAACCCGGAAAACAACAAACAGCGGCGAAATCTCATCATAGAACAGATGTATCTGCAGGGGTATATAAGCGAAGAGGAATACACCTCGGCGTACGATACGGAAGTAACGCTCAACACCTCCGACACGGGGGAGGCGGACAAAATTAACTCATGGTACGTTGACATGGTGATCGAGGACGTGATCGATGACCTTATCAACGAAATGGGATACAGCCGCTCAATGGCGGCGCTTATGCTTTATACGGGTGGACTTAATATTTATATCACCATGGATCCCGACGTTCAGAAAGTGCTTGACAAATACTATTCCGAGCCGGATAATTTTTACGCCCCGGGAAACGAGGAAAATCCGCAATCCTCAATGATAGTCATAGATCCGCAAACCGGTGACATTCTCGGCGTGGCAGGCGCGGTAGGGACTAAAAACGCAAACAGAATTCAGAACTTCGCCACACAGACCCTGCGCCCCGCAGGCTCTGTGATAAAGCCGCTCTCGGTATACGCTCCAGCGCTCGAGGAGGGCGCCATAACATGGGCATCGGTATTTGACGACGTTCCGGTAAATTTCGGCAATTACAATCTCGACGAGGAGTCGGGACGTATTGTTTACCCCGTTGCCTGGCCGAGAAACGCATACGGGACTTATAGGGGACTGACGAATGTAAACTACGCCCTGACACACTCCCTCAATACCGTCACGGTCAGAGTGCTTGAAGAGCTCGGGCTTGAAAAGTCCTTCCACTACCTTTATGACGATCTGGATATGAAAAGCCTCATATACTCAAGAGTGCTTGATGACGGATCGAAAATCAGCGACATGGACTATGCCGCTCTGGCTATGGGTCAGTTCAACTACGGAGTCACGGTACGCGAAACCACAGCGGCGTATTCGATATTTGCCAACAATGGAGTATACAACTCCACGCGCTCCTATCTAAAGGTCATGGACGGCAAAGGCAATACTGTATTAGAGAAGCCATACAGCGGCAAAGCAGTGCTTTCCGAGGCAAACGCCTCGATTATGACTCTTATGCTCCGCAATGTGGTATACGGCGGCACCGCAAAGGAGATCACGCTTAAGAACCGGATCGATGTCGCGGGAAAAACCGGAACGACTCAAAACAGCTGCGACCGTTGGTTTATCGGCTACACCCCGTACTATATATGCGGCACATGGTTCGGTTACGAATATCCGAAACCCCTTACGGCATACTCCTCGAACCCGTGCAACAGAATATGGAATGAGGTCATGGAAATCCTGCACGAAAAATATTTTGACGCAGAGCAAAGCGGAACTCCGCTCAAATCATTTGTCATCAGCGACGATGTCGTAAGCGCCGAATATTGCGCCGACTCGGGAAAAATTCTGACGGAAGCGTGCAGGCACGATCCGCGCGGAAGCAGAACGGAGGTGGGATATTTCGTAAAGGGCACGGAACCGACCGAATACTGCGACACGCACGTTCTCGTTGATTATGACACAGAATACGGCGGCATAGCCTGTCCGGAGTGCCCATCGGAGAAAACAGTCAAGGTCGGGCTTATAAAAGTGGTGCGGGTATTTCCCATGCAGATATATGTCACTGACGCGGAGTATGTTTATCGCGACATCGGAACGCAGACCATGCCCGAAACCTCTTCCTCACTTCCCTTTTTCGCAAATCTGCTCGGTGAGAACGAATATTCGGGAATAAGCAATTCACAAACGCAGTACAACAGATACTGCCGCGAGCATTTCAATTACCACGAATGGAAAAAGCGCAGAGACGGCGGATAGATCGAAGCCAAAACAAAACCCGCGCCCGACGGTAAGTTGCCGTCGGGCGCAAATATATTATAATGAATAAGTAAAGATCAGTTTTTGAGGGAGTGGATCGGTGCGGGAATCCTTCCGCCGCGCGAGATAAACATATCGCACGGAGTGCAATTGATATTCATGACCGGCGCATATCCGAGAAGCCCCCCGAACGCGACCTCATCTCCCGCTTTCTTTCCGTAAGCCGGAATGAGACGAACCGCAGTCGTCTTGGTATTCGCAACGCCGATGGATATTTCATCCGCAATTATACCGCAGATCACCGATTCCGGCGTGTCCCCGGGGATAGCTATCATGTCAAGTCCGACCGAGCACACGGCGGTCATTGCCTCGAGTTTTTCAAGCGTAAGCGTGCCGCACTTCACTGCGTCAATCATGCCCGCATCCTCGGAAACCGGTATAAACGCCCCGGAAAGGCCGCCGACGTGAGAGGACGCCATGACACCTCCCTTTTTGACGGCGTCGTTTAGCAATGCGAGAGCAGCTGTCGTGCCGTGACCACCGCATTTTTCAATACCCATTCCCTCGAGTATGTGCGCCACAGAATCTCCGACTGCGGGAGTGGGGGCAAGCGAAAGGTCCACTATACCGAACGGGACTCCGAGTCGTTTTGACGCCTCCGATGCCACCAGCTGACCCATTCTCGTTATCTTGAACGCGGTTTTTTTGATTATATCGGCAAGCGCGGAAAAGTCGCAGTTTCCCGCACGCCTTACGGCTGAATTAACGACTCCGGGACCCGAAACGCCCACATTTATCACAGTTTCAGCCTCGCCTATTCCATGGAACGCCCCCGCCATAAACGGATTGTCCTGCGGTACATTGGCAAAGACCACAAGCTTTGCGCACCCGATCGACTCACGCTCGCGTGTGAGATATGCGGTATCCTTTATGATCCTGCCCATTTTTGCCACGGCATCCATATTAATTCCCGCTTTAGTGGACGCGACATTGACCGACGAGCACACAAGTTCTGTTTCCGAAAGAGCCTGCGGGATGGATTCTATAAGGTTGCGGGAGTTATCCGTAAAGCCCTTCTGTACCAGGGCGCTGTAACCGCCGATAAAATTCACTCCGAGCGTGTGTGCGGCACGGTCGAGCGCTTTTGCGATCTTTACGTAATCCTCACTCGAATACTTTCCGCCCACAAGCGAAATCGGCGTTACGGATACACGCTTGTTTATTATCGGTATCCCGAATTCCTTTTCTATATCGCACCCGACTTCGACAAGCCGACATGCCGTTTTTGTAATCTTGTCGTAAATTCTGTCGGCGACGACATTTGCATCGTCTCCCACGCAGTCGTACAGAGAAATTCCCATCGTTATCGTTCTGATATCGAGGTTTTCCTCTTTTATCATGTTAATGGTTTCCAGAATATCGCTTATGTTTAACATTGTCTGCCGCCCTCATATTCTGTGCATTGCGTTGAAAATATCCTCGTGCATGGTTCTTATGTCGAGGTTCTCCTGCCTTCCGAGCGCGCCGAGACCGTCCGCAAACGCGGTAAACGGCATATTAAGCTCGTCAATGTCAATAACCATGATCATAGCGAAGTACTCTTTGAGCACGCTTTGAGATATTTCCGTAATATTTGCACCTGCCTCCGCGCATTTTGCGCTGACCTTTGCGATAATTCCCTTTGTGTCGTGACCGACAACCGTTATAACAGCTTTCATCTTCTGACCTTTCAGGGGTAGTCCCCGTATATTTGCATATTGAAAGAATAACCTCGTCTATTATATCAGAAACCTACGTGTTTTGCAATAGTTCATCTCAAAACATACAGCATAAAACTCGGATAAATTAAAACAGGCTTGAAAGCTTTTGAAAGGGGGGCGGGGGCTGGCGAAACTTTTCACCGAAAAGTTTCCCCCGCATAAACTATGATCACCGTTCCTGCGGGGAGGAAACTTCTTAAAAGAAGGTTTCCTCCCCGCGCCCCTCTT